>DAOUHE010000023.1:0-8228 GCA_034428715.1 Dehalococcoidia bacterium
CTTCTAATTGGGACACATCTGCTCCTTTCTGTGGGTAGCTCTACCCTCATTTCAGGAGCTCACACCACCCTCCGACTCTCGGGTTTTCCTACCCTTATATGTGTCCCATTATCGCTGACGGTCTACAAACTATCGTTTCCTCGGAAAGAACGTTACAGAGGGTGGGCTGGCACGAGACCGCACGAGGGAATACCGGAACGAGATTCAAGGCCGTTAACTCGGCAGAGGGTGAAAGGAGAGAAGACAAATCCATCGACTCCATCAGAACCAGGCCATGACCCTGCTGGAAGCTACTCCTAGCCTTTGGAGTATCTTAAAAAACCCGTTGGACTCTGGACTTCACATTTCGAGCTAAATACTGCCGCGTCCACGAGGACCTTGGCACCCAAGACCTGCCTGTCCTATAGCAAATCGCCCTCAACTTGCTCAAGCAAGAGACAACCCACATTCGAAGCATTCATAAGGTAATTCACCTAAAGCCAAATCGGTTGAAAACTAGCTCCCGAAAGTTCTCCTTGGTTAATCCACGATTGCGCTGCCCCGCTACCCAAGCATCGGTTGACCAGCGCAGGACTGGCACGTAGACTCCGTTCATTCAATATCGGATGTATCCGATCGCACCTGAACGATCCAGTGGGTCGTCAATGGAAGTGGATATGCCTTTTGCTGAGTTGGGGGAAAAGCGGATCTGGTACGAGATCAACGGCCAGGGTGAGCCGCTGGTGCAGCTTCCCGGCGGCGCCTTGGGATTGAAGAACTTCTCCCGGGTGACACCGGTGCTGGCCCGCCACTTTAGGGTGGTGGACTTCGACGTGGTGGGAACCGGGAAAAGCACCCCAACCCCGCCGGGTTATACCCTTCAAGACTGGACCAACGACCTCGGGGACTTGATGGACCTGCTGGAGATTCCCCGGGCCCACTTGCACGGAACATCGACCGGGGGCTTTACCGCGATTCAATTTGCGGCCCAGCACCCGGACCGGGTGGATAAGATGGTGCTGGTGGGGGTGGTGGCCCGGCCCGACACAGCCTTGCGGCTTAACCGGAAGGTGGCCAAAGCTCTTGCCGGCAACGTGGGCATGGAGGCGGTGGCTGAATTGACGGCGCAAGCAGTGCTGACCCGCGACTTTCTGGACAGTCCGGAGGCCGGTCCCTTGCTGGAGCAGATGCGGTCCACCTTTGGCGAGATACCACCCGCCGCCTATATCGCGACCATCGAGGCCACTGAGAATGTCGACTTGGGACCGGACCTGCCTCGCGTCACCGCGCCGACCCTGGTGATCAACGGTGAGTTCTCCACCACCTCACCGGTGGACACCGGCCCTCAGGGCATCGGCGGCCGCGGCATCGCAGAGGGGGTCCGCAACGGCCGGTTGGAGGTCATCAAAGGAGCCAGGCATCTGGTGATGATGGAGCGTTTCCAGGAGGTCTGCGACCTCATCATCGAATTCCTAAAAGAGTAGGAGACCGCCTAAAGGCAGCGGGCGTTTGCGTTCCCCCTGGAATGGCCATTCTAGTACATAGTATTTGGAAATAGCCGTTAGCATTATCCATTAGCCCTGAGCTTGTCGAAGGGTCATTCCCAGGAAGGATGGTTCGACAAGCATACAAGTAACTGTCGAATTTCGTCGCAGTTGCTTTCCTTTGTACGGTCTGATGTACGGTCTGAATTTTCGGACATACGGCTGCTCACCACGAACGGGGTTGATAATGATGATTTTTGCAACTAGGTACCAGCAGCCCTCGCACATCGAATGCCTACCGCAGGAAAACGGCGCTAATATAGCTTTCTAACAACTAAACCCGTTGATTGTGACCTAATTAACAATGTTGACGTCATCACCCGCCTAGAATATTATGATGCAGTCACCAACGTGATGCCGAATCACGCCATGGCCACACCGCGAATCTAATGGCAGATGGCAAGCGGTTTCATTTTGGTGTGCGGGAAAATTTCACGGGCATCTACTCTGGGTGCCTTCTTTGTCAAGATACGAGATCAAAAAAGCTGCTAGGAGGGTAAGAATGGCAGGAAATGATATAGCGTTAATGGCCCACTTGATGCGCCGCGCCGGGTTCGGGGCGACGTATGAAGAGTTGGAGACCCGGGTTGCCAAGGGATACGAAGCGACGGTTGAGGAGTTGCTGAATCCTGATTCACAGCCCGCGATAGATCGGGATGTGCTGATGCGGGTTCAGCCCCAATGGGTGTCCCAGGCCGGCATAGAAGGTCAGCAGGAAGAGTGGACCTTCCGCATGATCAACACCAAGCGCCCGTTGGAGGAGAAGATAGCCCTCTTCTGGCACCAGATTCTCTGCACCGGCCACGCCAAGTGCGAGTACCCCAGGCAGCAGCAGATCGAGTTTGACATGTTCCGCACCGATGGGTTCGGCAACTTCGAGAATCTGTTGCAGGGACTGGCCAAAGACCCGGCCATGGTTTTCTACCTGGACAACTGCATGAGCCACAAGGGCGCCATCAACGAGAACTGGGGACGGGAACTCCTGGAGCTGTTCTCCTTGGGTGTCGGCATGGACGGTCATGCCAACTACAGCGAGGATGACGTCCAGGAGGCGGCGCGGGCCTTCACCGGCTGGACCGTGACCAACTCCATACCCAGATATCCCTATGGTAAATACGAGGCCAAGTTTATTTTCGACTCCAACGACCACGACGACGAAGAAAAGACCTTCCTGGGGGAGACCGGAAACTGGAACGGTGAGGATATCGTAAAAATCATCGCCAAGCAGCCAGCAACCGCCAGGTTCATCTCCAGGCACCTGTATAACTTCTTCGTCGCCGACGAGCCCCAGGTGCCGGCCTGGGAGAACACCCCGCCCCGAGATCCCGAGATGATTAAGGCGCTGGAGGATGAATACTTCCGGTCCAACTATGACATCCGCTCCATGCTACGGGTTCTGTTCAACTCCGACGGCTTCAAGGACGCCCGCTTCGAAAAGGTAAAGAGCCCCACCGAGACGGTGGTCGGCACTATGCGTTTGGTCGGCGATTTTACCACGCCCAGACCTGGGTTGAACGCCATGGTCCTTAACATCCGGTATATGGGCCAAGACCTGTTGAACCCGCCCACCGTAGAGGGCTGGCACACCGGCAGGGAATGGATAGACAGCGGTACTTTGGTGGAGCGGATCAACTTCACCGCGGACGCGGTGGGTAACACGAGTCTCCCCGGCGTCCGGAACATCATCAACCGGCTGGGTTCTGAGGGTGAGACGATATCGTCAGAGCGTCTGGTGGACGGCTGTCTGGACATGTTAGGGGCGTATCAGCTGGCTGAGGAGACCCGTAGCGAGTTGGTCACCCTGGCCCAAGGTGAAGGAGAGCTGCGAACCGGTTCCGAGGAGTTCGCTCCGAGGGTCGGGCAGATGCTCCAGTCGATAGTTGCTACCACAGAGTACCTATTCGCATAATTCGGGCATTCAGCGATCAGCCGTCAGCTATCAGCCCCCGGCCACCCTGGGGGGATAAACTGAGGGCTGAACGCCGATCGCTGACCGCTAATTTGGAGGGAAATAATGACGTCCACCAAAAAAGACCCGGTGCTGGTGGTGCTCCAGTTGTCCGGGGGCAACGACGCGGTTAATACCGTGATCCGCTACCAAGATCCCTTGTATCTGGACAACCGGCCAAACGTAAGAATCGACCTAGACAAGGTCCTACCCATCGATGACGATGTGGCGTTTAACCCCGCCATGGGGCCGATGAAGAGGCTGTACGATGAGGGGAAAGTGGCCATCATCCAGGGTATAGGCTATCCCCAACCCAGCCGCTCTCACTTCCGCTCCATGGACATCTGGCACACCTGCGAGCCGGACAAAGTGGGCGACGAGGGCTGGCTGGGCCGGGCTATCAAAGACCTGGACCCCAATAAGTACAACGTCCTGACTGGCGTAAACTTCGGCCGTGGCCTCCCTCGAGCCCTGACGGCGCCCGCCGTTCCGGTGGCATCTGTGGGCAACCTGGAGACCTACGGTGTGCTGACCGGTATCGAGATCGAAGAGCAGAGGGCCAAGGCGCTCGACGTCTTCTCCCGGGTCTACACTCCCATGATAGGGAAGGGTCCGGTGCTCGACTATTTTGCCAATACTGGTCTGGATGCCCTGAAGGGTGCGGATATCCTCAGCACGGCTCCGGAGAAGTACTCTTCCACGGTGGAATACGGCGCCGACAGCGTGGCCCAGTACATGAGGAACATCGTCCAAGTGCACCTGGCGGATCTGGGGACCAGGGTAATGTATACCACAGCTCCCTATAACAGCTTCGATACCCACGCCGGGGAGCTGGTAAACCACACCAGGCTGTGGACCGAGACCTCAGCTGCCATCGCCGACTTCTACGACGACCTGAAAGAGCATGACGCCAGCGAAAACGTGGTGCTCTTGGTGTTCACCGAGTTTGGCCGGCGGGTCCACGACAACGGCTCTGGGACGGACCACGGCGCGGGCGGCGTTTCCTTCGTAATAGGCGACGCGGTCAAGGGTGGGTTGTACGGCGAGTACCCTTCTCTGGAGTTGGGCAAACTGAATGAAGGCGACCTTCAATTCAACAACGACTTCCGCGGCCTCTATTCCACCTTGATGGAGAAATGGATGGGGCTAGAAGCTAAACCCATCGTCAACGGCTCTTTCGAGCAACTCGACTTTATTTAAGCACTGAAAGCCGGCAGCAATCGGCTTTCAGTTATGCGGTGAGCCGGGCCGGTCCGAGAGGGCGGGCTTCGAGCCAACCAAAATGCTGAAGGCTGATAGCTGAAAGCTAGTTTGTGAGGTGAATATGACTACGTCGACCCAGATATCACACGTGAATTTGCAGTACAGTCACACGCTAGGGCGCGGCGAGGCGTACGGGCCTGGTTTCACCTACCCCGTGTTCATGGCTCGGGGTGAAGGGGACCTGATGTACGTCCTGTGCCGCTCTTCCGAGTACGCTCCCCAAGGCACCCGAATCACCGTGTGCACCGTGGACGAAGAATACGTCAACGCTTTCGCCCGAGGTGTTCCCAACCAAGGCCCCCACGAATATAACTTCGAGGACGGCTCTCTGGTCTGGCCCACCTCCATCGCCATCGACAGCCAAGGGAATGTCTACACGTCCGATGAATGGCTCCACCGGATTTCCATCTTCACCAAGGACGGGGACTATGTAGGCAAGTGGGAGGAACACGAAGGCACTGGCGATGGCGAGCTGAACCGCCCCTCCGGAATGGCCTTCGATAAGGATGATAACCTTTACGTGGTGGACAGCATGAATCACCGGATTCAGAAGTTCACCAAAGATGGCAAGTTCCTGGCCAAGTGGGGGTCAGAGGGTAGTGGCGACGGCCAATTCGATCAACCCTGGGGCATCCACATCGACCACCAGGGGAATGTGTACGTGGCCGACTGGCGTAACGACCGCATTCAAAAGTTCACCTCGGATGGCCAATTCCTGATGAAGTTTGGCACCTCGGGGTCGGGGGAAGGCGAGTTCAACCGCCCCACTGGTGTCGCAGTTGACAAGGATGGGATTATCTACGTGGCCGACTGGCTGAACGACCGTCTTCAAGTGTTCGACGCCGATGGCAGCTTCATCACTCTGCGGACCGGTGATGCGACGGTCTCAAAGTGGGGGAAGGACAAACTGGACGCAAATCCGGAGATGTGGGGAGAGCGGGAGCGGGCCGAGGGCCTGGACCGGGAGAAGCTGATGTGGGCGCCAACAGGCGTCGCGGTAGACGATCAGAACAGGATTTTCGTGTGCGAAGGTCCCCGCAACCGTATCCAGGTTTACCGGAAGCAATCTCCAACCTTTGCGGGTCCCCGTTTGTAGATAATCGCAGCAAGTGCGAAGTCTGGAAGGCCCCACCGGCGGTTAGGATCGATTCCCGGAACGGGGCCTTCTGTTTTGTGGGAAGCAGCCGGCAGAATTCGACGCCAATATGGTCCTGGACCAATAAAGATCTGCCTCCGCGATCACAAGTCCGTCAGCTTGCTGAGCCTTGTGTAGGCTACTAAGCTTGACGATAGCCAGACCCGCTGGGCCAAATCCCCCAACTTCCCTTTAATAAAGGGGGGCCAAGGGGGATTTCTACCCCGGCCTGGTTGCTCGTGAGGTTTAACAATTAACGCGAGGCTCAGTAAGTCCGTCTCAGGCCGGCGAACGGTCTGAGACGGGTCACTTCATCGCATATGGCGCCGGTTCCCTTGAACAAACTCCCAAGCCGGCAAATGGACCGTAAACAGTTTGCGTTCCAGTTGGATGGGAGTTGATCTCCGCTGAAATTCATCGGCGTCAATTGCCGGTGAATATTAAATATTTGGGGCAATAGCTCATGGCGATAAGGGTTGCCCGCATCCCTTACTTAGGATGCGAGCCTTTCTACTACGACATGGACCGCCGGGGCATCGAGTTGCGGGATATGGCCCCCACCACGACCGCTTCGGCCCTACGCAATGGTGAGGTCGATTCGGGACCGGTCCCCTTAACCGACTGCATCCGCTTGGAGGAGGGGATTCGGCCGGTATCCGAGTTCTGCGTCGCTGCTGTCACCAACTCGGGTACCAGCGTTCTCCACTCCAAGGCACCCATCACAGAATTGAACGGCTCACGCATTGCCCTTCCCGACGAGGTCACCACGTCACGGAGTCTCTTGCAAATTTTGTTGACCCTTAAGCATGGGGTCGAACCCGGCGCCTTCGTGGGGTCTCAAGACGGGCTGGACTCCCACGACGCCTTCCTGCTGGTGGGCAACCAGGCATTGCGGCGGCGGCGAGGCGTAGGGGGCTTCCCCCACAAATATGACCTGGCGCAAGAGTGGCGTGAATGGACCGGCTTGCCCTTCGTTTTCTCCCGCTGGATGGTGCGCACCGATATGGATCGCAGAGACGCCTCTATACTGGAGGATGCTCTGTTCGTAGGCCAGGAGGACTGGCTAGACAACTTGTACAAAATGTCCGGCCCCCGGAACGACCTGTTGATGCTACCTAAGGACGTGCTGGAGCATATCCAAAGCCTTCGCTTTTTCATGGGCGTAACAGAGCAGAAGGCCATCGATTTATTCACTAAGCACTTGAACAGCCTCGACGGGGACCGGAGTTAGAGAGAGATCCTGGCGGACAGCTCTCTCGACCATATCCCCAAGGCAAAGAATAAGCCCCCGGCTCGATCCGGGGGCTTATTCTTTGCGATCTACAAATGCTCGCTTAGGAGGCATTCGATCTTTCCTCGACCGGGGTACAGCTGACACACAACCAAACGGCGGTGTCAAGTTCGGGACAATGAATCTGGTATCCTAAGTTTTGGCAGCCGGCCGTCTCACATTGTTTCATGGCATCCCTCATAAAATACTATTGATTCAATGGTAGTTACTACGGTGATTGGCTTTTAGAGTGGAAACCCCTACTTTACATATTCTGCTTCACCGTCACCCGCCAGCTTGGCATGGCGGCCAGTCCCGGCGGCGTGCCTGGCGTTTGAGGCTGGCGAATCTAGACCAGACTCTTTGGTATACTGGCCAAACGCCGTTGTCACCCACGCTGGACAAATTGGGGCCGAAGCTAGGGTGAAACGCTACTCGGGTTAACCCCGCCGAAAACAGCCGGGCATCGTTTGGACAACTTCTATCACAGGCTGGACGTTGCCAGGCGGACGTCCGCGGCTGTCCAAGGGGTCTGAGGCGGCCTTATCGGTCAACGGCCCACCTCGGAGACGATCTATGTGGGAGGAATGCCATGCGAATTCGTATTCTGTTCACCATAGCTCTATTTTCCCTTTTTGCCTTTACGGTTCCCGCCACTAACCAGGTTACGGCCGATCATCCGTCTCTCGTGTTTGAAACGATTGATATAGGAGAAATCAGTTATTACCGTTACGGCGACGCCAACTTCAGCGGAGCTGACCTGGGCATAGGCAACCAGGTTGCGTGGGATAAGTTCTGGAGCCGGCACACCGCCGGTGAAGACCCGCTGCCGCCACTGCCAAAGATCGATTTCAGGAAAGACATGGTTTTCGCGACTATCCTGGGACATCAGACCTCAGGTGGCGGACCCCGCATCCGGATGCTGGCGATCGACACGGGGCACGGCTGCCAATGCCTCCAGATGAGGTGGACCCGGAAATTCGGACAGGTGGCTAAGTGAGAGTCCTGCTCCTAAAATAAGCGCAGCTGTGGCTGTGAAGGAGGAGTGGGACATGTCAAAAGAACGGAGGAAGCACAGCCCGTCATTCA
>DAOUHE010000024.1:0-4428 GCA_034428715.1 Dehalococcoidia bacterium
CAGCGGTTAGGTATGCCACGCCAACTGGGAAACTCCGCACCCGGCGTGCTAAACGTTTCGTGGTATACCCGCCGCGATAACCATTTCTCGTGCTCATTCATGCTTTGGTCTTATCCATTTCTGCGAAATTGGGAGTGATCGTGGGATTTCTCCAGGTACCCTAACGGCCTTTTGCCCTTCGTGGTGACTCCGATGTAATCGGGGCGAACCACAGGCCAATTACGCTGCTCATAAACAGAATTGGCATCAGATCGGTCGACCCGGAAATCGAGACTGGTGTGGGCGTAGGCGTGGAAGGCGGGGTCGCTACCTACTGAGTTACGGTGAGGCTGATAACACGGCTTAGACCAGCGACGACGGCGGTCAAGGTCAAGAAAGGGCGATTTCGTAGCTAAATACGGGCGTCAGAAGCTCATGTATCCACACCGCCACCAAGCCCAGGTTCAAGCCGTGAAGCATAGGGCCGGTAACCGCTGGCGCTGGTATGTTGGCCAGGTTACGCCAGCGCCACACCGGACCATCGGTTGCCCGTCCCATAATCGTTACCCTCATCCAAAGTTGGTTGCAGGGAGTCGCCTGTATAAATCAGGTGGCGGCTTCCTAACAACTAACTATAAGCAAAGTTGGTTGATCAAACCGTTATCTATAGGGCGCAATCAACTTTCAGCTACGAAATCCTGAGAGAGTTGAGCAACTTGGCCAGCCATGAAATACCGTGTGGCGTTGGCCTTGCCGGTCGAAGCCAGGACGCCGGATTCAACCAAGGCGGTACACGCCCGGGCCATCTGGTGCCTATCGTTAATCTCCAAGGCTTCCCTGAGAGCCTTTGGACTAGCGCCATCGGTGTGGTCGGTTAGATATTCCACCACCGCCGCCTCTACATTCTCAGACTCGTCAGCGACCACCCGGTACTCACCGGCGGGTAGTGCTAGCTCGATTTCGACATAGCTTCCCAGGTCACCCAACCCCAATCGGCTTTGGATACTGAGCTGGCGAATCTCGGAATCCACCGACTTCAAAGTCAAACCGCAATGAGTGTCCACCGATCCGCTCAGGGCCTGGCTTCCCAGGCTGCTTTCGGTCCTGGGGCCGCCGCCTTTCCGTTGATGGTGAAGCAAGAGGAAAGAGACGCCATCGCGCTTGAGTTCGCTAGCCGCTTGTAGGATAGGTTCCGTCGCACTCGTGACCTGGCTGTAATCGTTGAAGTCGAATCCCCTCAGCCACCGGCCAAGGGTGTCGATGATTATTAGCTTGGGGGCCCGGTCGCTGGTCAGCGCGGCGTCATAATCCCACAGCAATCCATCGGCTAACGCCCGGGGCGTCATTTCCAGGAAATCTTGCTCATTTTTGTAGGCCGTGGGAAAGAGTCCTGGGGGTGGCATCCAGTCAATGATGCCTAGCTGGGCCTTGAGAACGTAGTCCGTCATCTCAGTGAGATACCAGCCGCGCATGGTCGGGATTGTGTAGCCAAGGAAGGGCAGGCCGGTGGTGGCGGCCTTGAGTAGAGCCAGGACGAAAAGCGTCTTTCCTGCCTTGGTTGCGCCGGTCAACATGCATACGCTGGCTGAGGCCAGAACACCTGGGAGAATCCAGTTAACCGGTGGCAGGTGCACCACGTCCGCCATGTCACGCCACACCAGGCGGAACGGTTGGGGTTGGCCATCATCATCTGGTGGAAGGTCCACACCCTCACCGGCCTGCTCCGGGCCTGGACCTGCCCACGGCTTGCGTTCTTCGATGAAAACGCCCACGGCATCGGGGGTGAGATCGGCCGCGCCGCATCCGGAGTCCGGCGGACCCACCAGAGGGATAGTGGCGACGCTGGAAGCGCCCGCCGCTTGGCAGGCTTGGGCAGCCGCGATGGTGGCGGCTGCGCCCTCTCGGTCGTGGTCAGCCCAGACCGCCACCATCCGGCCCTTGACCGCTGAGTAATCGGACCTGGAGGCCACCTTGGAACCGCCTACGAAGGTGGCCGCGGCAACGTCCTGGAGTCCGGCGGATAAGACGGCATCCCGATCTGACTCGCCCTCTACTATCACGATAAGAGCGCCCGGGGAATCGTTGGTAATCAGCAGGGGTACACGGTGGTTTTTGCCGATGCTTTTGATGTTCTTAGCGCCGCCGCGGTCCCAGCGTATGACCACCTTGCCGTTGGGGTAGGTCCATTCACGATGGACCGCCAAGCCATCAGCTTGAAAGGCACTCAGGATCTGGTTGTACGTACACTCAGCCGACCAGCATTTCAGGACCAGGCCGCCATCCAAGGCATCCGCCAGGTGGAGGTTTTCACCCTCTCCCTGGTGGGCTGGGCAAGGTATCTTGAAATAGCCACTTTCGGGCCGTGCCCCTGGCCGGTAATGTTGGGCGATTGTGGCTGCTGAGTTAGCCTTGATTTCTGGACGGCCGGTATGTAGCATTGGGTTGCTCTCCTTTAAGCTTTTGGCCTTACTCTCCAGCAGGGCTTTGGATTGCTCTCGCTCAGGCTTTTGGGTTGCTCTCCTTCAGGCTTGGGTTGCTCTCTCCTTCAGGCTTTTGGGTTGAGTGCTCCTTTACTATCCGTTTAGGGGCCTGCTATATGGTCTGGCCGCTGGATCTTTCGTCCAGCGGCCCGTTTGTTGCTACCTACAGACTACAGATATTTTCCCCCATAAAGTTTTCCCCATCGAAGTCCGCCAGCTCCTGGCGCACCGACTCGAGGGATTGCTCGCACCTCCGGATTGCCGCCTCCAGGTCGGCCCGCTGCGCTTCCACGGCGGCCCGGTTGGCGTCAACCCATGCCCGGTATTCCGGGGTGGTTTCGTTGTCAGTAATGGTCACTTCCTGGCCTACCTCGATAGTTTTCCTCTGGCCGGTTTCATGGTACCATACCATTGAGAGAAAAAAACTCTCAAAGGTATGGATATGAGCGAGAGGGAACGGGAATATCACCGGAATTACTACCATCGGGTACGGCGCGCTAGGGATCTTACGCGGATAGCCATAGAGTCCAACATGTGTTGGATTTGTGACCTTGCTCCTGGAACCGCGCATTGGGGTCCGCGAGACATACTTTGCTGCGGTCCGTGCCTGGCGAAGGTGATCGAAGCTCACTCGGAACAGCAGGACCGGGACCAGGGCGTAAAGCGTTACATCGATGCCCTGGACCAGGATGCGCAGGCTATGTGGGCAGGCGGCAAGCTGGTGCATATCATCGAAAAGGGTCAGGGAGGTGTGTGGGGCGAGCTGGGCGAGCTGGCGGAAATTCCCGGTATCGAGGCCCTCTGCGGAATCCTGAGCCCGCCCGGGCCGATGCGGTTTGACCTGCTTCAACCCAAGGAACTGAGGCGGTGGCCCATCTGCCAACGCTGCCTAGCGATATACGTCGATCCGGCAGGCCTGGAGACGAATGAGAATAACTGTTTTGGCTACGCCTTGCCCACCACGGCGGCGCTGGCTCCGGACACGGTACCCGGCCGAAATCTCTTTGGCCTCCCAGTTGGGTAGCTCCCTTTCGACCTTGGCAGCGTGTCGGCCGTACTCGCCAGTAAGTCATGCCCAGCCCATGTAAGATTTGGCACACAGCATGACGTGGTAGGCTACTTGCTCATTTACAGCACCAAAGACTTTGACCGGGACCTCCCCACTGACGATGCCTGCCTGGAGTTCCTCTTCAATCAACGCTGGCCAAGCGGCGTCCACTGGCTCAAGTGCCAGGAAATTACCCGGCATTACCGCATTACCGACCGCCCATGCTACTCCTGCCAGAATTGCGGTTCCCACGTCTACCCGATGGCTGGCACTATCTTCGCAGGGACTCGCTTCTCCAATCTCCGGCTCTGGTTCCGGGCTGTAGCGTTGATGACCGTCACCCGATGCGGCATTTCCTCTCGCCAACTCAGCCGGGACCTGGGCGTTGGCGTCAAGACCGGCTGGCGGATGTTCCACCAGATCAGAAGCGTTCTGATGGATGATGAAGAGGGGGAACTGACCGGCCCTGGCGGCCTGGATCGCTGGGTATCAAGACTTCGCTTTTGCTGATAATTTTGAGATCCAAATGGAGCCGGTGGTCCGCCAGCGGGAGCGGGTTTCTGAGAACACAGGGCGCTATTATGGCCACGTGTGGTGGGATGTTCCCATCGATGCCATCCTCCCGGACATAGACATAGCTGGTTACGTGACGAGACACCCCGCCGGTCCTCAGCTCCCAGGCCATGACCTGGGCGTGGACATTGAAAGCATAGATGTTGAGCTAGATTTGCCCTAACCGGAGCCAACGGGCCGACCACGGGATTATTGGGCGAATCCCGCATAGCGGGCGCGATGCGGTTCATAGCAGGCTGCTGTTAATCTGCGATTCAAGATTGCTATGCACAAGGCGGTCCGCTATGCCGAAGGCGAAACGAAAGCAACTGAACATAGGGATCACCCTGGACCAATACGAGGCAGTGC
>DAOUHE010000025.1:0-2031 GCA_034428715.1 Dehalococcoidia bacterium
CGCGAAGGGGTCGGCGGCCCGGGGCAACTCCTTCTGGAGGCAGCCCCGACAGGGGGCCGGGTCTGGATCACCGGGGTTTGAAGCTTCGCTCGTTTGTTCGATTATTGCGTTAGCAGATAAAGGCTGGCAGGAAGAATCATGTTTGACGTGGTGTGGGTTTTCGCCCGTTTGTTCGATTATTGCGTTAGCAGATAATGACTGGCAAGAAAAATCATCCTCGACGTATGTGGTGGCGTCGGTTTGTCGCATTGTCGCAATTTGATCAAGTGTTTGTACTGGAGGTTCCTGAAGTATGTTTCTTAAGGGGGGGTCTATAGCAGACCCCCCTGCATAATGCGACAATGCGACATCCTGGGTTTGGTCCAGGGTCAGGGTGTCCCAGAACCAGGCGTCTACGGGGCGCTTTTTTCCTTGCACGGTTTTCTTACCCCGGCGGGCTGGGCCGTTGCGCTGCTTGAGTTTTTGGGTGAAGTAGGTCTTGGTGATGGGGGAGCCGTTCTCGCCCTCGTCCTTGCGCCATTCCAGGTAGAGCTGGTAGGCGGTGTAGGAGTCGGCGGCGGGTTGCTCGTCATTTTGTCGCTGGACGAATATGTTTGGTATAAAATCCCGTTCCACGGCAGGCTTGGCTTGGGAGGAGAGCGTGTATTTGTTCTCCTGCATGGTCCGGCAACCTGGGGGTGGTGCGGGGGTGTGGTCGGTGCTGGTGAGGCAGGCTTTGGCCAGCTGCACCATGCGCGCCACGTAGGCCTGTCTGAACTGCCGGTCGTTGGCTACTTCGAGCATGGCGGGGTTCTGGCTGGTCTGCGGGATCTGGGGCAGTGGGAAGGCGTATAGGCGGCGTTCGAGAGCATCGCCGACCGAGGTGCCGTCCATGGGCATCAGGGTGCGGTCGCCCTCTTTGATGTTGTACACGAATACCATGTGGGATAGGCGTACGTAAGGGCGGCGCTTCTCGCCGACGGCGCGGTAGTCCTGGTCGATGCCGCCGCCGGAGAGCTCGTTGGCCATTTCAGTGTTGAACGGGCTAGCGAGTTCCTCAATGAAGGTGCGGCGGGCGGGTGAGTCAAGCTTGGCTTTGCCGTCGTTGTGGGCGGAAGGGTTGGCGGCGTAGCCTCGCGGCTTTAGGAAAGTGTCGGCGGTTGCTTTGGTGACGTAGGAGCCCATGGAACGCACGTCGGCGTTGAGCAGGGTGGTCTTGCCGGCGTCGGGTGGCGAGCCCATGGCCACAATGTCTTTGTTGACATGGTGGGTGATGGACCATCCCAGGTAACGGTTGTACCACTGCATCATCTCGTCCAGGGGTCTTAGTGGTAGCACCTGGTCTATCATAGGGTGCTGGGCGTTTGGTTCGTAGTCGTCTGTGGTGGACCCGGTTACCAGCTTGAGGCGGGCGAGGTGCGCTGGCATCAGCTCGCCGGAGTGGAGGTCGATTACTCCGTTGGGAGCGCCCAACACGGTCCAGTCGGCGTCGAGCTGTTCGCGGTCGCAGACGGTTAGGCCGGCGGGTAGCTGGCTGGTGCGTTCGAGTTCGTGGATGACACCACCGAGAACCTTGAATATCTTGTAGATGGTTTCGGGTTCCCGCATGGCGCGGGCGGCTTTATGGGAGAGGGAGAGTTGATTGGGCTTCAGCTCGGAACGGTTGATCTCGACCGCGTATAGGTCAGCGCTCTGGTGCAGTAGGTCGCGGATGGACGACTGGGAGTCCGACAGTCGGCCGGAGGGTGTTACGAAGAGCAGTCGGGCGTCTACGTGCAGGGCGCCGGAGTCTTGGGGGCGTACGGCTACGAGGTTGTGGTCGTGGTCTAGGATCATGCGTGCGCACATGTGGGCGGTGGTTGTGGTGGCGTTGCAGATGGTGCGGTCGGCGGAGCCGGTCGCTGCTGTGGGGTGGGGAATGTTGGGAGAGTTCGGGCTTTGTGCCTGGATGACAGGCCCTTGGATGATGTCGGCGGCGGTGGCGACGGTGTTGAGTAGGTGGGCGATAATCGCGTCGTTGCTGAGGTTGGCGGCGTCGGCTTTGGAGCCGGG
>DAOUHE010000026.1:0-44127 GCA_034428715.1 Dehalococcoidia bacterium
TTGGGACAATTCTTCCATCCATTGCTTGAAGCCCGATCCGGATTGTTGCGCCATCTCGTTTGGGTCCTTGAACCCCACTGGCGCTTCGACGACCAGGACATTCGGCATGGCTGCGCGGATCTTCTCAACAAACCTTTTGCCGGCGTCGTCCGGTTCTTCCCAGACAAAGACCTCGTCGATCCCGTCGAAGTGGCCTATCCAGTCGTCATTCCAGGACCCCGCTCCGGGCAAGCCCAAGGCGGGAATGTCGTTGTGGAGAAGGGTCGCAAAGCCGGTCTCGCCTTCTTCCAGGATGATGTAGTTGGCCTCTTTGGCTTTGTGGAGAAATTGTAAGCCAAGGGGCCGTTGTCGCTGGCCCCTCTTGAAGCGTTTCCAGCGGTAGCGTTCTGAGGTTGAGATTCCCACTCTGAACCTAGTGAGAGGGTTTTGACAGTTTTCGTCAGGATAGGGGATCTGGATGGCCGTGGTATCTTTGTTGTACATGGTGTCGGACCACCCTAGTGTCTTCTTCAGCCAATCTGCGTCAAGGCCCTTGGCATCCGCCAGTTGAGCGATGGTGGCCCCTTCCAGTTCAGGGTATCCGTTTTGGGTGGTGGGTGTGCGCTCTATGGGGGCAGTCAGTTGGGGCTAGGAAGGAGTGGCCATCGGTGAGTAACTTGTGGAACTGGTAGGCGTTCCCCTGTGCCCCACAGACCTTGCAACTCCAGAGCTGCTAGTTCTCGTGGATGGTGAAGTAGTTGTTGACCCCGGAGCGGCTGTCGGACTGGCAGAGAGGGCACTTCCCGGTGTACTTGGATCTTGGGTTGGATGTTGTTCGCCAATGAGCGTATTGGGGTGCGTATTGCTGGATGATATCGAGGACGCCGTTACCGTGACGGGCATAATCAGGTTTGGACTTGGAATCGGCAGAGGTCGACATCTGGTCTCCTCTGCATCGAGGAGACCATCTCTCTAGGCTCGGACCAGTTCCCGCTCTATGGAGAAGCGAAGTTTGTTGATTGCGTCCGATGTGTCAGAG
This sequence comes from Dehalococcoidia bacterium, assembly GCA_034428715.1. Lineage (GTDB taxonomy): Bacteria > Chloroflexota > Dehalococcoidia > Lucifugimonadales > UBA3495 > Io17-Chloro-G2. Next base: position 1,019 of record DAOUHE010000026.1, read on the forward strand.
TCGAACTACCTCTGAAACACGGGCTGGTGGTATTGGTGGCATATAATTGGTCAGGGGGTTCGTAGGCACACGGGACGGGAAACAGCCGGCGTCGATCTCTGCAGGCGATCGTCCTACTTCATTGGTTACTCCGGATTCAGACTGCACCGGCTCCATCAACTGAAACCCCGGGTTCTCAGATGAGCCTACCCGGCCTGCACCCTGGTGACACTCCCTCCCAGCTCATTTACACCCGCGCGCTTTGGTTGGGTTTCCGGCCGGACCTGGTGATCAGCATCTCCGCCGCTTATTAATCGTTTTGTAAGATTCGCAATGGTGACGCAACATCTGGCCTCCATCATTGAGCCATCGATCAAATGAGGTGGCGATGTGCTGATCCGAAAGGCTAGCAGGTGACGCCGTAACTGGACGACATCAACGATGTGGCTGACCGAGAGGAAATTTTCGGCCGTAGGGTCGAGCGTTCGGAAATAGAGGCCGACAGTCATTTCCCGGCCTCTAATGATACTAAGACAGGAGTTGGATCGAGCGGTAGGTCCGCGTGGTTGGCCCGGATGACAGGTTCATCGTCACCCGCAGAAGCCCGGCCGGCATCGGTTATTTACTCCATCTCGAATGTTGCGGCTCGTGTTAAATTAACTGAACCGGTTTCGCAGATATACATAAAATATTGGCCAAAGGATGAATCATGTTTCGACGTAAGAGTGTCATAGCTGTTGTTGTAATTGCCGTTTTGATACCGGTTGCCGCCATTGGCTGGTGGCTCGGTTCCCCTCTCTTGATGAATACAACCGTAGAAGAGGAATTCCCATTCGCATTCACCGCTTCCGTTCCCTCCGACATGACTATGGCCGGGGTGGAGCAGGTCATGGCTGGCATGGCCAAGGTGGATCAGCAGATAAACGAAGAAATGTCCGCCGCCATGGCGGCGAGCCCGTCCGGGGGCGGGCTCCAGGGCGGAAAACTCTCCGATCCAGCGGCCAATTCTATGATCGATTCCATGTCTGAGTCGATGACGGAGTCAATGGTGGACGGAATGATCGACGCTATGATCGACGCCATGCCCGAAGCGATGGTGGGGGAGATGGCCGGTGCGGCGATTGACGCCATGCCAGGGAACGTTTCTGGGGGTATGAAGGACGGTATGACCCAGGACATGCCCAAGATGATCAAAGAGGCCGCCTCGCAAGCAATGACCGATGCCATGAACGGCGTCCTGTCGAGCGCGATGAAACAAGCAATGGCTCAATCGATGCCCGAAATTATGAAAGATCCTGGATTGACCCCGGCGTCGCCAACGAAGTTGAAGAGCGGGGACTTTTCTGGCGTAGACCGGTTTCACACGGGCAGTGGCAAGGCAACAATCTACCGTTTGCCCGACGGCTCATCCTTGCTCAGGCTGGAGGATTTCAAGGTCACCAACGGCCCGGATCTCCGGGTCATTCTCTCACCGGTTCAGAACCCTGATGGAGCCGGCGAGGTTACGGCTCCGGGGCACCTTGAGCTTTCCAAACTCAAGGGCAACCTGGGGAATCAGAATTACGAAATTCCCAGTGACGTTGACATCACCGCCTTCCAGAGCGTGGTCATTTTCTGCAAGCCCTTCCGCGTCATTTTTAGCGTAGCCCCGCTCCAAGATATAAGCTAAATCGTTTCCAGACGTCGTCGGCCGGGTAGTTTCATAGGTTTCTTGGGGCACAGGGTCCGATAGCCGCTATAATGCTCATATCTGATTTCGAAGGACGTACCGTGGGATATCAGCCAATCGAGAACTACGGGATCATTGGAAACATGCGCACAGCGGCCCTGATCGGGATGAATGGGTCTATCGACTGGTTTTGCTGCCCAAATTTTGATTCTCCAAGCGTGTTTGCGGCGATACTTGACGACGAGAAGGGCGGGCACTTCAAGATTGCTCCAGCTGGTCCTGGAGCCACCGAAAAGCAAATGTACTGGCCCGGGACCAACGTTTTGGTTACCCGCTTTCTCTCGCCAGACGGTGTCGCGGAGGTGATTGACTTCATGCCGGTCGGATTCGACCAAGAACGGCACGAGTATGGCGAATTGATACGCCGGGTGAATGTAGTCCGAGGCATGATGCAGTTCTCGTTGGAGTGTTTTCCAGCCTTCAACTACGCCCGTGATGACCACGAGATACACCTGAGTGAATTTGGCGCTGAGTTTCATTCCCTGAATCTCAGCCTCCAACTCTCAACCGCAGTACCTTTGCAACAGACGGCCAAGGGAGTAAAGGCGCAATTCATTCTTAAAGAAGGGCAGACAGCGACATTCGCGATAGGCGAAATCCGCCCGCAACTCGCCGATTACCATCCATTTTCCGAGCAAGAAAGTGAACATCTTTTCGATGACACGGTAGCTTACTGGCGGCGCTGGCTCGCCAGATCCACCTATAAAGGCCGTTGGCGCGAGATGGTCGAACGCTCGGCGTTGACCCTGAAATTGCTAACTTTCGAGCCCACGGGAGCGATCGTCGCCGCACCCACATGCAGCCTGCCCGAGGAGTTCGGCGGTGAGCGTAACTGGGATTATCGGTACACCTGGATTCGCGATGCCGCATTCACCCTGTATGGCCTGCTCCGCATCGGGTTCACTGATGAAGCGGCTAAATTTATGGGTTGGATCGAGGCCCGGGCCTCTGAGTTAAATCCCGACGGTTCGTTGCAAATCATGTACGGGATTGATGGGCGGCACAAGCTTACCGAGGAAACCCTCGATCATCTTGCTGGTTATAACGGCTCGCGCCCGGTTCGCGTCGGCAACGGCGCCTATGGCCAGCTGCAGTTGGACATCTACGGCGAGCTGATGGACGCCGTCTACCTCTTCAACAAATATGGGTCACCAATCTCCTATGATTTTTGGACACATCTCCGGCGGTTGACCAACTGGGTCGCCGACAATTGGCAGCGACCCGACGAGGGTGTTTGGGAAGTTCGAGGCGGTCAACAGCACTTTGTCTATTCCAAAGTCATGTGCTGGGTCGCCATAGACCGCGCCCTGCGTCTAGCTGACAAGCGCTCATTTCCCGCCGATCGCCAGAAGTGGCACAAGGTCAGGGACGAGATCTACGAGGAGATCATGGATCGTGGCTGGAATCCCAAGCTCCAGGCGTTCGTGCAGTCCTATGGTAGCGACACATTGGATGCGTCGAACCTCATCATGCCGTTGGTGTTTTTCCTGTCACCCACCGACCCCCGTATGCTCAGCACCTTGGATGCGATCAATCGGTCCCCCGAGAATGGCGGCCTGGTGTCTAACGGTCTTGTGTACCGATACAACATCGCCAAGACCGAGGATGGTCTCTCTGGAGAGGAAGGGACATTCAATATCTGTTCTTTCTGGCTCGTAGAAGCAATGACCCGGGCAGGGAAGTTCGAGCGGTCCCGCCTCGATCAAGCCCGGTTGATGTTCGAAAAGATGCTGAGCTACTCCAACCATCTTGGACTTTACGCCGAGGAAACAGGTCATAGTGGCGAAAGTTTGGGAAACTTTCCCCAAGCCTTTACCCATCTTTCTCTGATCAGCGCCGCATTCAACCTCGATCGAGCCCTCGGCGGTGGTGGTGGGTAGGCAACCGCGGAGAAAATTGGAGCAGAGCGGATCGTGAAGACCGTCGCCGTCACCCCCAGGGTAAGGAATTCCATGGCCGTCCGAGACGCACCCGAGCCCCAACTTGGGGAACGGGACGCGTTGATCAAGGTTATTCGCGTTGGAATTTGCGGTACTGACATGGAGATTAAAGCGGGAGAGTACGGTACGGCACCACTGGACAGTGACCACCTGATCATTGGACACGAGTCCTTGGGCAGAGTTTCCGAAGTTGGGCCCTCGGTGCGAAGCCTCGCCGTCGGAGACTACGTCGTAGCTTCCGTGCGGCGCCCCTGTCCGCATCTGCATTGCCTACCCTGTCGTAGTGGCCTCAGCGATATGTGTGTAACAGGTGACTTCCAGGAACGGGGAATCAACTTTCTCCACGGTTATTTGGCGGAATTTTACAGTGAAGATGAGCAACGCCTCACCAGGATCCCTCCTGAACTCGAACCGGTTGGTGTGCTTCTGGAACCATTGTCTGTCGTTGAAAAGGCGATCAGCCAGACATTCAAAATCCAGGAGCGCCTGCCTTGGAATGTAGAAAGCGCGTTCGTCCTGGGTGCCGGGGCCATCGGCCTGTTGGGCGCCATGTTACTCCGTCTCAAGGGCATCCAGACCTACGTGCTGGATCACTCCGATTCCGGAGGGCACAAATCTCGCCTGATCGCGGAGCTGGGCGCCCAGCATTTTGACACCAGGGAAACGTCTCTATCCGCCATCGCCGCGAAGGTTGGGCAGGTGGATTTGGTCCTGGAAGCCACTGGATATGCACCCATATTATTCGAGGCCGCGCCAAACCTGACTTTGAACGGCGTGGTTTGCTTGTTGGGCGTCTCCGGAGGGAGAGGTGATGTTACCCTGGAGTCCGTAGCCTTCAACAACAACCTGGTTCTGGGGAATCGGCTGATCTTCGGCTCGGTAAACGCCAGCTTCGAGGACTTCCAGTCTGGTGTCGGCCACCTCCAAGAAATCAGCCAGCGGTGGCCCGGTGTGCTCGAAGCCATGCTAACCCGCCGAACGGCGTTGAGCCATTTCCAGGAGGCTTTCCACCGGCAGCCCGAAGATATCAAAGTGGTGATTGAGATCGATTCTTAGCACAAACGGCTACCCGTGCCCCGCCCGCAATGAGAGGACCATCGGTGGGTTGCTATCCGGTGGTGGTGGAAGCCCCAGGCTCTAATGGGGAGCCACCTAACCGGGCGGGAAATACGGGGAACCGGAAAGTAGATATGCGGTACGTAACGAGAGCTATGGCTGTCCCGATCAGGCGGGACCTGGCCGCGGGAGGCGCGGCCGGCCTGGTGGGCGGCCTCGTGTTTTGGTGGGCCCTGGCGGCACAGGGCATGACATCGGCCGTTCCCGGATTGCTGGGACTGCAAATTTCCGGACTAGGCGTAGCCCTGCACCTGCTGGTCTCTATCCCAGTGGGCGCCGTATTCGGAGCGGTTTTACGCTATCAGCCTTCCGGGTACGCGGGCACCACGAGCTGCGGACTATTACTGGGCCTCCTGTGGTGGATCGCTGGCCCCATCTCTTTAGGGCCGCTGTTAGAAGGCATCGGCCCGACGTGGTCGATCGTGGAAGCCCAAATGGCTTTCCCCAGTCTCATCGGCCATTTGCTCTATGGCGGTTTAACTGGGCTGGGTTTCTACATTTTAGTGGCGTCGTACCTGCGCCTTTGGCCCCAGCCCGAGGACTTGACCACCGCACCCGAGGCGCCCAAAACCCGCGTTTTGATTCTCGGAGGAGGATTCGGGGGTATCGGCACAGCGCAGCGTTTGGAGCAACTCTTTTCCCGGCTTCCAAGCCTAGAGATCACGCTGGTAAGCCAGAGCAACTACCTGCTATACACACCCATGCTGGCAGAGGTAGCCTCCAGCAGCTTAGAACCGCAGCATATCAGCGCGCCCGTCCGGGCATCCTGTCCCCATACTCGATTTCACCGTGGCCAGGTGGTCGATATCAACACGAAGGACCAGTTGGTCCGCGTCCGCTCGGGCGGCTCGGTCCCATATGAGGAGCTACCCTACGACCACCTGGTTCTGGCCTTGGGTTCGGTTGCGAACTATTTCGGCCTTCCGGGGATGGCGGAAAATTCCTTCAAGCTTAAGACTCTGGAGGACGCCACTCGGCTGCGTAACCACATCATCGGCTTACTCGAGGACGTGGATGCGGAGCCAGATGACGAGGAGCGGGTCAGCCGGCTCACCTTCGCCGTCGCGGGTGGCGGATTCGCGGGCACCGAGGCCATCGCCGAGCTGTTCGATCTGGCGCATAGCGTTTTACATTTCTACCCTAACATCCAACCAAAAGAGCTTAGATTCGTTTTAATCCACTCTCGGGAACGGATTTTGCCCGAGCTCGGCGCCAAACTGGGAGACTATGCCCTTCGGAAACTGCGAACCCGGGGCATCGAATTCATGTTGGAAACCCGGGTGGGCGGCGCCGTTCCCGGTGCGGTCCTTCTCAGTGACGGCAGATCGGTGCCTACTTACACCCTTGTATGGACGGCGGGAAATCAACCCAACCCGTTGTTGACGGCGTTGCCGTGCGAAAGAAACCAGGCCGGCGCAGTGATCGTCAACAGCACGTTGCAGGCCGAGGGGCTGCCCAATGTGTGGGCGGTGGGCGACTGTGCCCAGATTCCCGACCCGTACAACGACGGCCAGTCGTACCCTCCCACCGCTCAGCACGCCCTACGGGAGGGCAAAGCAGTGGCAGAGAATATCGCGGCCATCATCCGGGGTAAACCAGTCAAGGAATTCCGCTTCCGCGCCATCGGTGTGCTGGTGGGCCTGGGACATCGCACCGCGGCGGCCGAAATCCGCGGCTGGCACTTCTCCGGGCTTTTGGCTTGGCTGATTTGGCGCAGTGTTTATCTTAGCAAGTTGCCCGGCACCGAGAAAAAGGTGCGGGTGGCGCTGGATTGGACAATCGACCTCTTCTTCCCCCGGGACATCGTGGTCACCTCAACCTTCAATATGGCTTCAGTTTCTCCGACACCACAGGACCAAACTGCCGGCGACGGCCTTGACCGCCCCATCACCGCAGAGGGGGCCGAATGAGAATTTATGATGTTTTGAGGAACGGCGTTATGCCCGGAGGGCTGGCCGGACTAGCAGGTGGCCTGGCTCTCGCGGCCACAATGCTAGAACTCGGCCGGTTAGAGATATTCAGCGAACTAGCAGGGGCCGTTTCCCAGTTGGCCGGTTTCATCTTTGTATTGGCCGCAGCGGTATTGCTCGGCGCCGGTTTCGGAGTTTTGGTGTGGCGCCAGCGGCCTAGCGCCGGCGAAACAATGATTTGGGGGTTGGTTTACGGAGCCGCTTGGTGGTACCTCGGCCGGCTTACAGTGCTTCCGCTTTTGCAAGGTAAGGGTTTGACCTGGGACACGGATTCTGCTCGGGCCGCGTTTCCCGATCTGTTGGGCCTGATGTTGTTTGGCGCCATCATGGGGTTGGTCTACGTCTCTCTTCGGTGGTTGCGTCACGTCCAGGCTGAAACTCCGCGCGCCGGCAGAGGAGACTTATTTCAGGGAGCTTTGGCTGGTCTGTTAAGCGCCTCTCTACTGGGTATAGCCGCCAACGGGCAAGGCCAACTCCTCGCCTTCGCAGGCATGCCCACCGGAACCGCGGCATCTGCTACCTGGCCGGTAATCCTTCTCATCGGCTTTTTGGCCGGTGTAGGATTTGCCTGGCTCTTCCCCGGATTTACCGATGGCGCCGGGGTAGGACTTATTCGGGGCATTGCTTACGGATTCTTTTGGTGGGTGGCCGGAGGACTGACTTTGGTGCCACTGATGACCGGCGCAGGCCTGGTCTGGTCGGCGGATGAAGTCCAAACCATATATCCAACCCTGCCAGGCTATCTGCTCTTCAGCGCCGCCGTGGCTTTGCTATACCAATGGCTTGGCGCAATGGTTCGCCTACTATTCTCTGAATTCACACCAGGATCCGCCGAAGAAGGCTTGGGAACTCAGGGATTGCGGATCGCCGGGCGTAGCGCACTGGCGGCCTTGGCCGGCGGCATGGTGTTCAGCGTGGTCATGTGGCAAACTGGCTTCCTGCCAAGTGTGGCCGATTTGGTCGGTTCCTCCTCTCCGGTTGCCGGGTTTGTTGTCCATCTGGCAATCGCTGGAATCATTGGTTTGAGCTACGGCATACTTTTCCGCCGGCAGAGTTACGACCTGGGTTCGGCTTTAGGGTGGGGGGTGTCTTACGGCTTCTTCTGGGCGGTCCTTGGGCCGCTCACATTGATGCCGGTGCTCCTGGGCGGGACTCCGCAATGGACGGCGGAAGCCGCTGCCAGCGTGTTCCCAAATTTGATTGGGCATATCGGGTACGGGGCCGGTTTGGGAATCACCTTTTACCTGCTCGAAACCCGCTACAGTCCGTGGTGGATTCCCCGGACTGAGGTTCAAGCCGCGCGGCTGGAGCACCGCCGCCAGCAAGTGCAAACATCGGGACCGGCGTTATGGACGTTGCTGATCCTCCTGGGGTTGACGTTGCCGGTGTTACTGGGGAAGGGCCAAGGCATTGCTCCCATCTACTGATCGAGATAGCGGACGTCCTTCATCGTGGGATGCCGCTTTGATTCCGAGTTTTGTCGACGGTATATCAAGGCCAGGCTCTGGATAGAAAGGAGGCATGGTGGTCCAGGGGAATCATTTCGACGTGATCATCATAGGCACCGGCGCCGGTGGCGGGACCCTGGCTTACGCCCTTGCCCCGTCGGGCAAACGTATCCTGATTCTGGAACGTGGCGGGTTCCTGACTCGCGAGAAGGATAATTGGGATTCCAACGCCGTTTTCGTTGAGTCCAAATACAAAGCTGGCAACCCACTCCATCGACTTCTGGCTAACCTCAGAGGATCTACCCGACCCAGATAACCGCGTGACGGTAAACCAAGATGGACAGATAACGCTTCGATACCAGGAAAACAACACTGAAGGACACAAGCGCCTGGTGGCCAAGCTGAAGAATATGCTTAATGATATAGGGATGGAGAACCGATTGATTCCCACCTCCCTTTATTTCGGAAAGAAGATACCGGTCGCGGGTACCGCCCATCAAAACGGGACGATTCGATTCGGCCACGATCCTCAGACCTCCGCGCTCGACTCGAACTGCAAGGCCCATGACCTCGACAACCTCTACGTGGTTGATGGCAGCTTTTTCGTGTCTAGCTCTGCAGTTAACCCATCACTGACTATCATGGCCAACGCGCTGCGTGTAGGAGACCATCTCCTTGAACGGCTTAAGTAAGCCGGTCACAGTCGCGGTGATCATAGGTGACCACACAGGAGAAAGAAGGTTCTCAAGAACGCTAACTGTACATGCCACAGCCGGCATTGATTGACGCCTGGTGACGGTGTTTCTATAATGCCATCAAGCGCATTCGTAAGTGGTCCCGTGAGCGTATAACGCTACTCGATGGGGGGAGATACATGGGAAACAGCGACGTGGAACTGATTGCCCATCTCATGCGGCGGGCCGGTTTTGGAGCTACCCGGGACCAACTCGACGCCTACGCAGCCAAGGGATACGAGGCTACCACCGAGGAGCTGCTCAATCCCGGCGAGGAGCGGAGGATGGGAGACGACCTGATTCGCCGTTTCCATCCGGAGCTTTCGGGAATGATGGGTCCGAACGCCTCTGGCGAGAACTGGCTATTCCGCATGGCGACAACAACCACACCACTTCAGGAAAAGATGGCCTTGTTCTGGCACGGCATATTCGCTACGGGGTACCCTAAAGTCATCCACGGCAAAGCCCTTTCGGACCAGATCAGGATGTTCCGAAGGTACGGCATGGGCAGCTTCCGGACGCTCTTGGTGGAGCTTTCCAGAGACCCGGCCATGATCATCTGGCTGGACAACCAGGATAACCACAAAGACGCCATCAACGAGAACTACGGCAGAGAATTGCTGGAACTATTCTCCATGGGCGTGGGCAACTATACCGAGCAGGACATCAAGGAGTGCGCCCGCTCGTTCACCGGTTGGACCATCGCCAACAGAGAGTACATGGAGTTGCGCTCTCAAAGGGACTCAGACTGGCCCTACGGCCGTATATCGTGGCATTTTGAATTTCATCCTGAGGACCATGACGACGGGGAGAAGGAATTCCTGGGGCAACGGGGGTGTTTCAATGGTGAGGACGTAATAGATATAATCTGCCAGCAGCAGGCCACCGCCCGGTTTTTATCAAGGCACATGTACAGTTTTTTCGTCGCCAACGAACCGCCGGTGCCAGAGTGGCCCGACACCCCACCGACCGACGAACAGGCCATCAAGCAGCTATCCCAAGCCTACATGGACAGCGGCTACGACATCACTGCGATGTTGCGAGTGCTGTTTAACGCTGATTTCTTCAAGTCCAGAAGCACATGGTATACCAAGGTCAAGAGCCCGGTTGAGTTGGTCGCGGGAGTGCTCCGGCTCACGGGTGAGTTCGACCGGCCCAGACGGGAAATATTGGACCGGCAACTGCAAGCGGTCTACATGGGCCAGTTTCTCAACAACCCGCCCAGTGTTGAGGGTTGGCACGAGGGTACCGACTGGCTGGACACCGGTGCGGTGGTGGAGCGGGTGAACTTTGCCACCCAGCAGATTGGCGATGAGAACAAACCGGGCGTCCAGACGATGATCGACAATATAGCTGCAAACGTTTTGGGAACCCTCTCCCCGGAGCAACTAGTCGGCGCGTGTTTGGACCAAATGGGCGCCATGTCCGTGTCCGAGGATTCGTATACGGTTTTGATGGACTTTGCATCCGTGGGCGGCGGCGTGGCGCTAGGAGCGGAAATCTCCGATGAACCATCCCGCCGGCATATCGCAGCAGTTCTTCAGATGGTCGCATCGACCCAGGAGTTTCAGCGGTCTTGAGCGGGTCGTGCCATGAACCACTAGAAGTTTAGCGGGCAATTCAGGGAGGATAATGACCACCATCGAGACCAAAGCAAGTCCCAAATTCCTGGAATACGTCATGACGTTGGGCATGACGACCATGGAGGGCCGGGGGTTCTATTACCCTGTGGATACCGCTATCGGACAGGACGGGCGGCTTTACGTGGTGAACCGTTCGCTGGATATCGTGCCCCGAGGAATCCGCGTTACCATGTGCGATATAGATAGTGAGTACTATGGCACCTTTGGCTCCATTGGAGAAAGAGACGGCCAGTTCATATGGCCCTCGGGTGGGGCTATAGATAGCCGGGGCCGGGTTTACATTAGCGACGAACAACTCCACCGCATCTCCGTTTTTGACCACGCCGGCGCGTTCCTGTCCCGTTGGGGGTTACATGGTACCGGAGAAGGGGAGTTGGATACCCCATCCGGCATCGCCTTCGATGACCAGGACGACATTTATGTGTCGGACACCTACAACCACCGGATACAAAAATTCACCGCGGATGGCCGGGTCTTACTGAGTTTCGGTTCCCAGGGGCAAGGAGATGGAGAGCTTAATCTGCCGTGGGGCATTACCCTCGATGCCAATAATAATGTATATGTGGCCAACTGGGGCAACGACTGTATCCTGAAGTTTTCGCCCGCCGGAGAATACCTGGCTAGTTACGGCGCCTCGGGAAGTGGCGACGGGGAATTTCAGCGCCCATCATCTGTCGCGGTCGACGGCGAGGGTTACATCTACGTCGCGGACTGGGGCAACGAGAGGGTGCAGGTGCTTGATCCCGAGGGCGGGTTCGTGACGAAGCTGCGAGGCCAGGCCACCCTTTCCAAGTGGGCAGAAAACTTTTTGAGCGTCAACGTGGAGGAAGGGGCAGCTCGTGCTCGAGCAGACCTGGAACCAGAGATAGACTACTCGGTCGCCCATCCCCACGAAGAATCGTCTCACATTGAGAAGTTCTTCTGGTCACCGGTATCGGTTAAACTTGACAGAGCGGGGACGCTCTACGTAACGGAAAGCAATCGCCACAGAATCCAAGTCTACAAGAGAATCGAATCATAGGGAGAGGCAATGACTTCTGTCAACAATGATCGGTCGCTGGTTGTGATAGAGCTCGCGGGCGGCAACGACGCCCTAAACACGGTTATACCTTACAATAACGGACTTTATTACGATTTCCGGCCCGCGATCGGCATCCCCCAGGAAGAGGTGCTCGGCTTGGACCCAGAGCTGGGCCTCAACCCCAATATGGCTCCCTTCAAGACCCTATGGGATAAGGGAAATTTGGCCATCATTAACGGTATTGGCTATGCCAACCCTAACCGCTCCCACTTCCGGTCCAGGGACGTCTGGTACACGGCCGAGCCGGAAAGGATAGGTGCTGAGGGCTGGCTGGGGGCCGTGCTAAGGGACATGGATCCCACGGGTGAGAATGTGCTGACGGGGGTGAACTTCGGACGAGGTTTACCCAGGGCTCTAGTGTGTAAGGCAGTCCCGGTGGCATCGGTGGGGAATCTGGAGACATACGGGCTGATGCCGGACCTTCAGGACGAGATGATGCGAAGAAATGCCCTGGACGCTTTCAGCCGGTTGTACGGCCCGGCGCCGGGTAAAGACGCCGTGGCGCAGGTCTTAGGTCAGGCCGGAACAGACGCTTTGAAAGGGGCCGACATTCTCAGAACCGCACCACAGATGTACTCATCGGATGTAGAGTATGCCGGCAATCCCATTGCGCAAACTCTAAAAAACGTTGCTCAGGTGATGTGTGCCAGTCTGGGAACCAGGGTTTACTACGCGCGGCACGCCAGCTTCGACACCCACAGCGCCGAGCTCCTGGCCCACTCTAAGCTCTGGCAGGATGTCTCAACGGCCATCGGCGACTTTACCACTGATCTGACGGAGCATGGCCTCGAGAAAGACGCTGTCATCTTGGTCTTTTCCGAGTTCGGACGCAGGATCAAGGACAACGGCGCAGGTTGTGATCACGGCTCGGGAGGGGTAGCCTTCGTTATCGGTGAGCCGGTCAATGGAGGGTTCTACGGAGAGTTCCCTTCGCTGCGTGAGGAGGACCAGTTAGACGGTGACCTCCACTTCAACAATGACTTCCGGTCCACCTACTCCACTATTGTGGAAAAATGGCTAGGGCTAGACCCGGTTCCCATCACCAACGGCAAGTTCGAGCAGTTCGACTTCATCTCTAGTTGAAACGATAGACGGGATAGCTACTAGCACTGCATCCAGATGATTTTGATGTATTCGCTGGGCGTACGACCCCCATCCCAACCTTCCCCCTTCGTACGGGGGAAGGAGTTAGTTCTCTCCCCCTTCGGAAGGGGGAGAGTTAGAGTGGGGGTGAAACCGTTATCCAACAGTTTCATGTTGACGGGATACTAGGAATCCCAAGCTCGGGGTGAATATTCTAGAAGCCCTTCGGTCCAGATACACCCCTTAGGGCAGGGATGGAGAGCAAGCCCTCGTGTGGCAAATCGCTCCGCAAGTCGCGGCGTTCACCTCGGTGGGACGGCAGCCTTAAACGAGCAAAAATCATCCCTTATGTTTAAAGGAGGTCCACCTTGTTCCTAATGCGTTTTACAGAGCGGGCTTACGTCAACTACACGGCGGATGATGTCCGAAATAGCCCCAACAGCGCCGTCAGGCTGACCTTCTCGAACTCCCATTTTGACCCACAAGTCGGGTCCGATCTTTATAACCAACATTTCGACGAATACGAATATTCGGAGGAGATGGGGTTTGATGGATTGATGCTCAATGAGCATCACAACACCCCCACATGCCTGGGGGCGACCATGAATCTTGAGGCGGCCGTCCTGGCCCGCATCACCAAGCGCCCCAAGATCGTGCTTCTGGGCAACCCTTTGCCCATATTCGACAACCCGATACGGCTGGCCGAAGAACTGGCTGAGATCGACATGATTTCTCGGGGCCGCTTGGTGTCCGGGTTTGTTCGCGGGACGGGAGTGGAAAGCCTAGCCACCAATACCAACCCATTGCACAATCGGGAGCGCTTCGAGGAAGCACACGACTTAGTGATTAAAACCTGGACCACGCCGGGGCCCTTTCGCTGGGAGGGCAAGCATTACCAATTTAGAGTGGTAAATCCATTTCAGGTCCCTCTGCAAAAACCCCATCCACCGGTCTGGATCCCCGGCACTGGCAGCCCGGAAACGCTGGTCTGGTGTGCAGAGCACCACTATCCCTACCTCTTTCTTGAGACAGACCACCAGGGAACACGGGACATGATGGAGATTTACGCCGAGACCGCTCGTAACTTCGGTTACGAACCAGGGCCGGAGCATTTTGGCTATCTGGTAAGGATTCACGTGCAGGATACCGACGAAAAGGCCAGAGAGGTAGGCCGAGGCTATATGGAGGGGAACATCGGAGTCGGCCGTATCCCGTTACCTAGGGATTATGCGTCTCCAGTCGGCTACGGCAGCGCCAGCCGGGACCCGAGGTTCCTCCGGTTGAGGGAGCAGATCCGCAGCGATCCGTTCCGGGTGGGCGGGTTGGACGGCGCACAATACGACGAGATTTTAGAATCAAAACGTTGGATTATCGGTAGCCCCGATACTGTAATCCACAATCTCCGGGAAATCCTGTCGGAAATGCGTCCTGGCATTTTGGCCGTCTGGACTAACGATGGCACCATTAGCCACGATGACTCCATGAGGTGCCTGGAACTCATGGGGCAAGAAGTTTTGCCGGCTCTAAAGGAAATCGGGGAGGAACTGGAGCTTACCGATCCGTTCCAGAAGGCACCCTAAATGTCAGCTACAATCTCTGAAACTGACATTCACTAGTACTCCGTCAAAATGATACTGGTGGATAACGGGTTTATCCCCTGCCAATGCATCAAAACCATCTGGATGTAGCACTAGCATAACCCAGCGCCGAATTTACACCACTTGCGAGCTTCAGCTCACGGACCGGCATTTTAGGGCACCCGGGTCTTCTAGTATTGGACAACATTGCGCCAAGATCCGAATATCCGCCTAAAATGGCAAGCGAGCGTGCGCAATAACGGATTGAACAGTTGTGACAATGACGCGCCGGTGACAATTGTTGGAGGACATCTGACGTGGACAGTTTTAAGGATCAGGCCGCAATCGTCGGAATCGGAGAAACCGTCTATAACCGGGACTCTGGGAGGTCGGAGTTGAGCATGGCCGTTGAAGCGGCCAACAAAGCAATCGCCGACGCCGGCCTGGAGACAACCGATATTGATGGAATCGTCAAGTTCACCGCCGATTCTACCCCCCAAGGAGAGTTGGCCGCCTGCCTGGGTATTCCCTATTTACGCTATTACGGTGAACTAGGCCCCCTGGGCGGCGCCGCCTGCGGGCTGGTGGTGCAGGCCGCCATGGCCGTATCTCTCGGTATGGCCAACAATGTCATTGTTTACCGCTCCGTGAACGGGCGCTCCAAGCAACGATACGGTTCGGGGGTAGTCACGACAAGGCGGGGCGAGGGGAATTCCGCGTTCACCGAACCCTATGGCCTGCTGGTGCCGGGCCAGTCCAGCGCCCTTCGTGCCCGCCGCCACATGCATGAGTTCGGCACCACCGAACGTCACTTTGGAGCCGTCGCGCTGGCGTTTCGAAAGCACGCCTGTCTCAATCCCAGGGCAATCATGTACGGCCGGCCCATCACCATGGAAGACTACTTGAATGCCAAGGTGTTCTTTGATCCCCTACGGATATTCGACTGCGCGTTGGAAGCCGACGGGGCCAACGCCTTTGTTGTCACCTCCGCCGAACGGGCCACCAACCTGAAGCATCGCCCAGTTTATATCATGAGCGCCGCCCAAGCTTTACCCGCCGGCATAGGTGGACATGGCCGGTCCTGGGACGACAGCGGCGCGGCGTGCTTGGCTACTGAGCTATTTAGCGGGGCTGGTGTAACGGCAAAAGACATCGACGTCATCGGCTTTTACGACCACTTCAGTACGGTCATCATCACCAAGCTGGAAGACTATGGTTTTTGCAAACGGGGAGAGGGAGGACCGTTCGTGGAAGAGGGGCGAATCGAGCTTGGCGGCGAGATACCGGTTAACACATCGGGAGGGCATCTCTCCGAGGCTTATCTTCAAGGCATGAACCAGATCATCGAAGTGGTTAGGCAGCTCAGGGGAGATTCGCCAGCGCAAGTAGAAAATGCCGAGTTGGGTTTGGTGGATAGCGGTGACGGGGCGGGAGCCCTGATCTTAAGGAGGTAGAATTGCCGTGACATCTGCCCAATTTCCTCTTCCGGTTCCCAACTTGGACAACCAGGAATTCTTTGACAAATGCCGGGAGCATCAACTGGTTCTTCGCCGCTGCCGCGACTGCGGCCTTTTTTCGCACCCGCCCCGGCCCAACTGCCCTAGCTGCGCTTCGGATAACCTAGAGTGGGTGGAATCCGAAGGCAAGGGCATGGTTTATACCTACACGATCACCAGGCAGCCGGTAAGCCAGGCCTTCGACGGACGCCTCCCCTGGGCCGTGGTCGAAGTTGAGTTGGATGAAGGTGTGCACCTGATTAGCAACCTGGTAGATTGCGGCCCGGAGGAAATCGAGATAGGCATGGCAGTGGAGGTGGTGTTCGAAGACGTGAACGATGAGATCACGCTGCCGAAATTCAAGTCGCTTTCCGTTCAGTAATGCGGCAGATCGCCGTTTATTCCCCCATGGGGGGTTAGCTATCCCATTTCGATATTCCTACATTACTTATGCGAGCCACTCGGCCACTCGCTCCCCAACCATGATGGTCGTAGCGTTGGTGTTAGCTCTAATCACGTCGGGCATGATCGAAGCGTCAGCCACACGTAGTCCTTCCAGACCACGTACACGGCCGAACTGGTCCACCACCGCCATGGGGTCCGTATCTGGCCCCATCTTACAGGTGCCCGAGATGTGATGGGAGGTGCCAGCATTGCGCATGAGCCAAGCGTCCAAGGCATCATCCGACGCCAGCTCGGCATCGGTAGGACTGACGCGTTCTACGATAATGTCCTTGAATGCTGGGTGGTCGGCGAGCCTTATACAGAGTCTGATGGCTTTGCGCATGCGCTCAAGGTCCAACGGTTCAGCGAAGTAATTATAGTCCAAGTACGGTTGCTCGTTTGGATCTGTTGAGGTCAGCCGCAACTCTCCCGAACCCATGGCAAGCTGCAAACTGGCGCTGATTCCCACGTAGTTGCGGTCGTCATCGATCTCGACCTGAGCGGGCCGGTGCTCGCTGGTCATCAACATTGGGCTTATCTGCATATCGTTACGAATACCAGAATCCTCGACGGTGTAACGAAGTCCCACCTGAATGACCGGCGCCTGGACGTCCGGCCGGTCGCCGGTGGTGTGGTACAGAACACATGCGGAGGGATGATCCCGTAGATTCTGGCCTACACCCGGTAAGTCTTGGACCACTGCAATGCCCAACGACCTGAGATGTTCCGCCGGACCAACGCCGGATAGCAGCAAGAGCTGTGGCGATCCGATGGCCCCTGCGCTCAACACGATTTGGCTGGCTTCCACCGTGAACCGCTCACCTCCGCTCTCTGCTTCCACGGCGACCGCCCGTCTACCGTCGAACAGGATGCGCCTCGTCATGACGTTTGCCTTAATCGTGAGGTTCAGCCGGTGGCGGGCCGGGTCCAAATAAGCCAGGGCCATACTGATGCGAACGCCGTCTATCGTATTTCGTGCCCTGGGCGACACTCCCGTGGACTCAGGGTGGTTCTGGTCAGGGTCCTCCTGAAATCCCTCTGCCAAACACGCCGATTCGAAGGCTGTGGCATGTGGCATCCACTCATTCTTAGGGTACCTCCGCACCGGTACGGGGCCGTCGGTGCCGTGGAAGTCTCCACTGAAGTCCATATCGGTTTCCATCTTTCGAAAATAGGGCAGAACCTTGGTGTAGGCCCACTCGTCGTTGCCGAGATCTGCCCAGCCGTCGTAGTCCTCGGGAATACCCCGGTAAAGGACTTGCCCGTTGATGGCGCTCGAACCGCCGGTGGCTTTACCTCGGGGTATCGTGAGATCGGTTTGATGCTCGGTCACTCGCGCCCGGTAATCCCAGCTATGAGGACCATAGGCGGAGAGCCAGACGTTGTTACCAAGTTTCAAGTCCTCGGGAAGGTGCTCGACATCCGGAAAGTCGGGCCCAGCCTCCAGTAGCAGAACGGACCGGCTAGGGTCCTCCGATAAACGGGCCGCAACGACACACCCCGCAGACCCCGCTCCAATTACAATCACGTCGTATTTCATGACTCCTCCTTTACGGTCCCATTCAACCAATGGCCACAGCCATCTCCACCGAACCTTGAAAACCATGCACCAGCCGAACGACCCGTTTCACGACTCATGCACGGCTCTTTTATGTGGCAGCCCTCGATCTGGCTTCATTGGCCTGCCCGGTTACGCCCCAGACGTCCATGGGCAGCGCCACGCCTCGTTCTTGAGCCAAGGACCCCGCGCTTGTTCTCGAGCCTCGGTTGCCCTCTCCGCGGTCTGGTCTGAGACCTCGAGCCCTAGGCCATCAACGATTCGCACCCGGTAATTGAAATAGGCGCATACCGAGGCGATGTCCAATACGTCCCGGCCGCTCCAACCCGCGTCACGGAGGTGCTGAATGTCTTGTTGCTCCATCATGGCCGGTGACAAGGTCAGCTTCTCCGAATACTCCAACATGGCTCGCTCTGCCGGGGTCAGGTCCGCCTGCCTCCAGTCGCTCTGAATGAACTCCGCCGTCAGATAATCGCCGCCAACCCGACGCAGGGCCCCTGCGTGGGCGACGGTTCAATACCTGCAGTTGGACGCCATCGAGGTGACCGTTGCGATCATCTCTCTTTGGGCCGGGGTCACGCCCGACGGTTCCCGCATGATGTGCATCATAAACTGGCGTCCGTATAGCATGGACAATGGGTTCAAGCTGGAAAGCTCGGGAGGACTAACCGGATGGGGCTGGACGCCGCCTAAAGACTCGCCGTAAGCCGAGTTTAACTCGTGCATCTTGGCATAGGCCTCTTTTAGTTCACCCTTTGCTTCATGCTCTTGAATGACTTCGATCCAGGGCATATCTACAACCTCCATGTGCTAATGAGTCTTATTTCGTCATAACCCAGCCGGTAGGGGATATTGGAACTTCCGATTCCATTCCCGCTCGATGACAGGACTCATGCGCTCTTCGAGGCTTGTAGAAACGCTGTAGCCCCATCCAGGAACAGCCGCGCCGCACCGGCGGCCACAATCACGTCAGAGGTCATCTTCTTCCCAGCGGCGTGGACTCTGGCGGCAACCTGGGCCTCGAACTCCTTAACCCTTGGATGTCCGGGTTGACCCTGTAGCCCCATGGACTGGGCGATGTCCTGGGCTCCCGAACTGAAGAGGTCTATCCCATCCACCGCCAGAATCTCGTCCAAGTGCTCAAGAACTTCGATGTCTTCAAGCTGGGCCATAACCAGAATTTGCGAGTTGGTGTGCTCCATATAGTCTGGTCCAGAAGGAAAGTCACCATGGTAGGCGCCGCGGCCAGAACCGAAACTGCGTTTGCCCCTTGGAACATAACGGCAAGCATCGGCAAGTTGCTGGGCGCGCTCACCAGTGGTGATATGGGGTCCGGTGATCCCCATGATGCCGCGATCCAGGAACCTCAAGATTGTCGATGAATCAATGTTGGGTACGCGTGCCATTGGTGTGAGACCCGCCATATCGGCGACCCGGCATAAATCGTCTAGGCTTTCTGGAGTAAAGGGACCGTGCTCAGAATCGAAGGAGACGTGGTCCAGGCCGGCCTGTCCCATCAGTTCCACTACAGCGGTGGATGGAAATGTCAGGCTGCACCCATAGGCTTTTTCCCCGGTTTGCATCTTGGTGATAACGTTGTTTACCCGCATGGTTCCTCCCCATGAGTCTGCCGGAATAGAACGGCCTAACCTAGCAAAGCTCCAAATCCACTAGCGGATGATCCTTCTACCGCACCAAGGCATCCGCCATCCGCTCTAGCTGCTCACCCATCTCATTTTCGGTCTCGCAATGCGCGGGCCACACTGAAACCCGTTCCGCTCCGGCATTTAAGAAATCATCTACCTGGTCCCTGGTAGTCTCGGTAGGTTGACCGAACACCGAGATGGAAAGCGATGCCGGGCCCCTGCCCCGTTCGGCCGCCAATGTGTCGAGAATTTTGCGGGCTTCTTCGACTCGGCCTGGAGTTACCCGGTTTGGAAGCCATCCATCGCCCCACCTGGCGACCCGTTGAAGCACGTTGGGAGCGTTGCCTCCCAGCAGGACCGGCGGGTGAGGTTGCTGATACGGTTTGGGATAACAATAAACCGGCGGGAAATCGTAGTAGCGTCCATGGAATTCGGCTTCATCCTTGGTCCACAATTCTTTCAACGCTAAAACGGCCTCCCTGGCCTGGGTCCACCGGTGGTCGAAGTCGCCGCCCATCATGGTGGTCTCTTCCCGGTTCCAGCCTGTCCCTACGCCGAAAATGAATCTGCCATTACTGTGTTGATCAAGGACCGAGATCATTTTGGCTAGGATCAAAGGATTTCGCTCCGGGACCAAAGTGATACCAGTGGCGAGCTTGATTTTGGTCGTGACGGCACAAGCCATTGCCAGGGAGATATAAGGCTCGGAGAAATGGCGGTACGTCCACGGGATCTCGCCGCCGGTCGCTGGGAATGGGCTCTCGCTTTTCACCGGCAGGATCGGGTGCTCGTGGTACCAGATGGACTCGAACCCCAACTCTTCAGCTTTCCGGGCGATGAATGCCGGATCTAGGGTGTAAGCGGGCAAGGGCACTACTATTCCAACAGACACTTCAACTCTCCTTAGGTTTAACTGAGCCTTGCATTAATTGCTGAACATCACCAACAACCAGGCGAGAGTGGAAATCCCCCTTAATCCCCCTTTCGTAAAGGGGGGTTGGGGGGATTTACCCCCGCAGTTCCGCCTATCGGCGAGTTTAGGAGCCTATCAAGGCTCTGTAACCGGCTAGGTAGAAATTCTTCTTCCACCTTCGCCCAGATAGTCGGCCGATCAGGAATTGACGCCGATGATCTTATCCCAGTCTGTCGACCGCTGGTAGGCGTAAGCGGCCCTCATGACGAGCGGGTCGTCGAAGAAGCGCCCGACCAGCTGCATGCTGACGGGGAGACCAGCCGACGACTTGCCCACGGGAAGGGCGAGCGCTGGGTGGCCAGTGTAGTTGAAGGGCTGGGTGTTGCGGGACCCCTTGGAGTTCACCGTTGCGAGGTTGTCCTCGACGGCCTCGAGGTAACTACCCGGCGTGTGGTTCCTGGGCGCCGTCATGATGCATGTGGGCATGACGAGCACGTCGACATTTGCAAGGGCGGCGTTGTAGGCCTTAATGTAGGTGGGACGTACATTCTGGGCCTTGGCGTACACACGGCCGTGGTAGTTGCGCCGGCTCAGTTCGGCGGCGATGAGCGACAGCTTGCTGCGTGGCGTTAGAACGTCGGCCTGGGAGGCCCACATCTTGTTAATGGCGGCGATTATGGAGGCGGGGTAGTAAGTCCTGGTGAAGGCGCCGAAGAACCCTGTTTTGAACACGGCGAGGGCGCCTTCGCCGGTGAGCGCGGCCTGGGCTGCGCTTATGGTCCGGTGCTCCGGGATAGAGACGTTGGATACGTTGGCGCCCGCCTCTCCGAGGACGCCGACGGCCGCCATCACCAGGTCGCGCACATCGGCCTCGGCCTCGTTGAAACCCTCCTCGAGTACGCCGACGTGGAGCCCGGACACTCCGTTGGCCAGCCGCCCAAGCACGTCAATGCTGGTGGGGACGTCTCGTGTCTGGCGGGGATCGTAAGGGTCGTAACCCGCGGTGGCCTGGAGCGTAGCCGCCGCATCCTCCACGGTACGGGTCAACGGACCGGTGTAGTCGATGCTCTGGTCCGAGCCGAACCCGATGCCGAAATGCGACAACAATCCGAACGTTGGCTTGTGTCCGACAGTGCCTGAGAAAGCGGCTGGGATTCGGATGGAGCCCCCCTGGTCGCCGCCGAAGGAGATGTCCACTTCGCGAGAGGCCACTGCCGCGGCGGAACCGGCGGATGATCCGCCGGTCACGTGATCATGGTTGTGGGGATTGAGGGGCCGGCCGTAGTCACCGATGCCGCCGCCGGTGCCGAAGCCGCCACTCAGTCCGTTCATGACATTCTTGCCAATGATGGTGCCCCCCTCGTTCAGCACCCGGGTGACAACGGTTGCGTCGAAGTCCGGGATGAATCCTTCGAGGGCGAAGGAGCCGAAGCTCATCGGTATACCAGCCACGGCGATGTGATCCTTGTAACTTACGGTCTTGCCGGCGAGCAGGCCGTCGGCCGCACCCTCGATCCGGCATTTCCATATCCAGGCGTTGAGCGGGTCTTCTTCCGCGCTCGGCCGGTACCCCGGCTCGCGGGCGGCCGAGACCATGTGAGGCTTGGGCTCTTCCAGCCTAGCCTGGACGAAGGTGTCGAGTTGTTCCATCTGTTCAATCAGGTACTTGCGGTATTTGACGGCCTCATCGGGACCGAGGTGAATCCCCAGTTCCTTTGCTACGGCTACGACTTCATCGACGTCAGGTACTGCGTACATGAGACTCCTTTCTTCTAACCCGCAATTTCCCAGTGCAACCAGTTCGCGCCAGGTCCATGGGATGAGACGAGCCTACTCCCGCCCGTTCATGCCTGTCAACAATCATCTCTCTCATCGATCATTGGCACTTCTAGACTGACCGGCATCATTTAATCCAGAAAACTGGTACCAACATCTGGCCCCGCCCGTTAACGAAGACGCTTATTTGCGGCAGGGATTGTGTCTAGGTTCACCGGGATTTCCAAGTTAGAGATGAGTTTGCTTACCTTAAGTACCGTTTGGCCTCTGGCGTGCCGGCGGCGACGTTGAGTTTCCTAGCTTAAGTGACCAGATCCGGCAATCCGTGTACCCCCGCGATGATCCGGTCTTCTAGGTCATCGGAATCGCTATCAGGCACGAGACCATGCTTATCCATCCAAGCGATACTTTCGGCAAGACTCTCAATCAGTGGTGCGCGCGGCCGGAACTCCGGGACATCTCTAGCGAGCTTCGCGCCACTGAAGACTTGTGTGTGACCGAAGTTTTCGCTTAATCCGCCAAACCTTTCCGGCGATATAGTTATCAGGGTCTCCTGGGCAACATGAACGATATTCGCCGTTACGTCTAATGCTTTAGCTACACTGCAGTGCCACTCATCCCACGTTCTTGGCATCGGATGAACCAGGTTGTAGATCTCCCCGAAGCATTTCGGCCGGCGAAGGACCTCGGCGAATCCAACCCCCGCATCCCGTGATGAAAGAAATTGAAAGTAATTCAGCCCGTCTCCAGCTGATAGGACCGGCTTTCCCTTGCGCAACCTGTCTATCCAGCTGCCATCTCCACCAACTTGGCGTCCTAGCATTTCCATTCCATAGGTATAGGACGGCTTGAAAATCGTAACTGGGAACCCATCTTCCTCGTTTGCCTTGAGCAACAGCGCATCAGCGGCAATCTTTCCCAGCGCGTATGCGGAGGAGCCATTCAAGGGCGCTGTTTCATCGAGATTGATGCCACTAAACGGTGGACCATAGGTCATCACTGTGGAGCAATGAACCAAGTGATCCACGCGTCCGCGAAAGGCTCGTAGCGAGGAAGCAGCGTCGCCGGCATCAAATGAGATCATGTCGATGACTGCGTCGAACTTTTCGACCCGTAATCTGCTCTCGAAATCTGCCCGCGCCCTGCGGTCGCCATGGATCACCCGAACATCAGGCGGCGGATCAGAACGCTGCCCACGGTTAAACAGTGTTACCTGGTGATTTTTCTCCAGAAGCGCCGAAACAACCCCGCTACTGATGTTGCCGGTGCCTCCAATAACCAGAACTCTCATGTCCGGAGGTCCTTAATTCTGGAGTTGTTAGCCGATGCGCCATTCGGCTCATTGCAACGTCCATTTCTTCTTCAATCGGGTCCAATCGCCGTCTTATCCGTGGGCTGGCCATTCCGGGGGAATAGTACCGTCAGAGCGAAGGACTTGTCCATATACTAATTCTTGCATTAATTGCTGGGCGTCGAGCGCCACCAGGCCAGAGTAGAAATCCCCCTTAATCCCCCTTTGCAAAGGGGGGTTGAAGGGATTTGGCCCCACAGTTCTGCATATCGGCGAGTTAGCAGCCTATGCAAGTCTCAGTAAGAGAAAAAGAATGTGATCGGGTGGCTGTATTTTGGTAGCGAGGTTAATTCGGCCTGAAGGTGATGTCCGAGGTTCCAGTCAGGGAGTGGACACCCGATGAGGGTGGGGCAATCGACCGGCTCAGAGGGCAGTTGACGCGCCCAGGATGCCGATTTATAGTTCCAGGCACCCCACGGGATCACATGGCGAGGAATCTAAATCTAGGGAATCCCGGCTAAAATCAGTTCTGGAACCAGCAGGATCATACGAGGATCAGATATGGGACGATTAGACGGAAAAGTTGCCATTGTCAGCGGCGCCGCCCGGGGCCAGGGTGCCACAGAAGCCAGGATGTTCGCACGGGAAGGGGCCAAGGTTGTCCTTGGCGATGTCTTGGATGAAGAGGGCAAGCAGGTGGAGGCTCAAATAAATGAGTCGGGAGGAGACGCCACCTACGTCCATCTTGACGTCACCCGGGAGGACGACTGGCGCTCCGCGGTGGAAACCGCCGTCGGCCGCTACGGGAAGCTTGATATCTTGGTGAACAATGCCGGTATTCTGATCCGTAAGGGCCTGGAAGAAACAACGGTTGAGGACTGGGACCGGATAATGGGCGTGAACGCCAAGGGAGTATTCTTGGGCACCAAACAAGCCATTCCCGCCATGCGCCGTGCCGGAGGGGGCTCCATCATCAACATTTCCTCCACGGCGGGTCTGGTGGGCAGCCCGGATGGCTCCCCTAGCTATACCGCCACCAAGGGGGCGGTCAGGTTGTTGACCAAATCCACGGCCATTCAATATGCCAAAGAAGGGATCAGGTGCAACTCGGTTCACCCCGGTCCCATCGACACGGAAATGATCCAAGATACCCTGACCGATCCGGCGCGATTGGCGCAACGCATGCAACGGTTGCCATTGGGAAGAGTGGGAACAACCGAGGATATTGCCTACGGCGTTCTTTACCTGGCATCGGATGAGTCTTCCTTCGTCACGGGTTCAGAGTTGGTGATAGACGGAGGAACCACCGCCCAATAGCGGGGCTCAACAACTATCAATTGCCCAGAGCCATCCCAGGGTCCCAAGGTGTTAGGCCCTAATGATCGTCGACCTTAGGAGCACCATCAACAGCGGCGGCTTGGCCGGGATCGTGGTGATATTCATTCAGGCCCTGGAACAGCGCACGGCGCAGGTTGCCGGCCAAGAGCAACTGGTTAGTGAGCAGCAGACGCAAATGAAGTGGATGGAAGAACGGCTGGAGGCGAGGTAGTTAGTCGTTAAATCGACAGTATCACATAGGATCCTGCGTTCAGGAAACTGAGTTTGATTTGGGAAATCCAAGTTGATGCGGCAAGGGGGAAGGAATGGCCGAATTATTATTTGATAAGCAAGACCAAGTTGACCAAATCCTGCCTTGGTTCCTGGATGGAGAAGAGCTATTTTGTGTCTTCGACTGTAAGGGTGCCGGCACAGGATTCATAGCCGTTACCGACAAACGGCTGATGTTTTATGACAAGGCGTTTCTCAGGAAGAAAAAAGCCTTGACTAGCATCCCATTTGCGAGGGTAACGTCTGTCTCCAGTGTTGATGAAGGCCGTGGGTTATTTGGCGTAACAAGTGAGTTGGTAGTGAAGTCTGGCTCAGAGGAACACGAGTTCGAATTCAGGGGCGGCGAAAAGGCACAACAGGCATACCAATTCATTATGAAACAATTACTCGCTAAGTAGGGGTAGGGCTGCTGGGAGTGAAAGAAGACCTCTAAATGTTCTCTCATTTTTGCCCCCTATTTCCAGGCTATTGTAGATATTTCACATATCGTTTCTAAGGCTATACGCCGCTCCGGCCTGGCCAACTTCGGGCGGGCCTATGGGGCGTTGATAATTTATTGTTGAAGGACGCTTGTTTTCTTAAGGAAAACGTTAACCAAATAACTACATGGAACTCCAGACTAACGGCGAGTTCGTTTGTTTTTGGAGGCGCTTTGTTACAATCGTTCGGTGTGTACGGAAATGTGGTGTGGTCATGCTGGAGTTTGATTCCCAAAAGGCCATCTTGATCACCTACAGTGGTTTGGGCGCCGCGTTTGCTGTGCTCGCGTTCCTCATCGTCTTTACGTTATTTTTCAGGCAGGTGGAACATCTGCGCAATAAATCCGGTGCTGCCGGTGAGGCGGGTGGGATTGACCCGGTCATCGACGGTAATCAAGCAGCCCGGATGATTACAACTGATGGACCCATCGACGATGGACCCGACGGTGCCAACGGAACCAGCCGGGCCGCGATAGTGGACGACTGGAAGAGCTACGGGCGGTTGGTGGCTTTTATGTCTCGCACGAGCCGGAGACGGGGTAATTAGCGGTCTCCGATTACCACACTGGTAATCCTGCCGGGCGCTGTGGAGTTTTTAGAGGAATCGGGATTTGCTAACCTCACCTGGGGCAACGTTTTACTGATCCTGCTTGGTATAGGATTTGTCTCTGTTGCCATAATCAAAAGAAGCGAGCCCTATGTCCTCCTTCCGATAGGTTTGGGCATAATTTTGGGTAATTTACCGGGAGCGGGCCTAGTAGACTTTGATCCCTCGGGCAAAGTGCAGGCTTCCGGAATTTTCGGCATCATTTTCCACTTCACCCTCTCTTTCTGGAACATATTGCCACCCCTCATCTTCTTGGGGTTGGGGGCCATGCCCAACTTCGGCCCCATTTTTGCCAATCCCAAGACGATGCTACTGGGCGCCGCCGCGCAATTGGGGATCTTCGCCGCCTTTTGGCTGGCCTTGGCGATTGGGTTCTTTACCGCTCCGGACTTGTTTTCCCTCAAGGAGGCGGGCGCCATCGGAATCATTGGCAGCGCCGACGGCCCCACCACCATTTTCGCCTCAGCCAAGCTCGCGCCGGACCTGCTTGGCGTAACGGCGGTGGTGGCCTACTCCTACATGGCGAGCGTGGTGTTTGTCCAACCGCCGTTGATGCGCCTGCTCACCACCCAGAAAGGGCGTCAAATCCAAATGATGACTCTCCGGGAGGTCTCCAAGTTGGAGAAGCTGGTTTTCCCGGCGGGCTCTATGATCATCATCATCCTATATGTTCCCGCGTCAGCGTCCCTAATCGCCATGTTTATGATTGGCAACCTCTTTGGGGAAAGTGGCGTTGTGCCGCGGCTAAGCAACGTTGCTTCAAACGAGATCTTGAATATTGCGACCATATTCCTGATGATCACCATCGGCACTCAATGGACGGCCGAGCGGGTGTTTGACTTCGAAACCTTGGCCATTTTAGCTCTGGGCTTGGTGGCTTTTCCCCTGGGCACGGCCGGAGGAATTTTGTTCGTCAAATTCATGAACTCGTTCGTCAAGGAAAAGATCAACCCGCTCATCGGATCGGCCGGCGTGTCGGCGGTGCCAATGGCCGCCCGGATATCCCATCAGTTGGGGCAAGAGGCCAATCCGGATAACTTCCTGCTCCCCCACGCTATGGGTCCCAACGTGGCGGGTGTCATAGGTTCCGCCGTTGTTGCCAGGGTGTTTATCTCTGTACCGGCTTAGCGCTGATAGGCTACGTTGATTTTTTAGGTGTATTTTTAGGTGTATTATGATTACGGAGCCCAAGGAATCGGAGCTTCACTATCCGAGGGGTCTGTGACGACGTCTACCACGGCCGGCCGGCCGGATGCTAACGCCTTTTCCAATGCGTCCTTGATTTCGCCTGGTTGGTCCACCCGGACGCCGTAGGCCCCCATGGCCTCGGCCACCTTGGCCATGTCTACATCGTTGAACTCCCACAGGTCGGCCGAGTTCGCCCCAGGCACGGTTTGGTAGGCACGGTCGTCACCTCGCTTGTCTTGGAGCAGTCCGTGGTTGTTATTAACCACAATAACCACCGGAATGTTGTAACGCACCGCAGTTTCCAGTTCGGCGACGTGGTACATGAACCCGCCGTCGCCGGTGAAGCACACGACGGGCCTGTCTGGTAAGGCGCACTGCACACCAATGGCGCCCGAGAGTCCCCAACCAAGGGATCCCGCACAACGGATGTAGTCCTGACCGGCGTGGTTCAGGTCGACCATGGATCCGGTCCAGATACCCGCGTGACCGGTGTCAGCAACCAACACGGCATTTTCCGGGAGGAACTGGGTCAGCTCGTTACAGAGCCTTTCCGGAATGATCGGCACTGACTCTGAGTTAGCTCTGGGGGCAACCTCGTCCCTCCATTGACGTACCAATTCTTGGGCGCGTGAGACCCAGTCGCTCCGGCTCCCCATGGGCTCCAGAGCCTCAATTAGCTTTCGTACGGTAGCTTTGGCGTCGCCATGTAACGATACCTCGTTTGGATAGCTGCGCCCTAGTTCCGAAGGATCTATGTCGATCTGGATCACCGGTGTGCCCTCGGCTGGTACCCTCCACTCGTTGGACACCTGGCTACCTGTGTGACTCCCAATGTAGATAACAAGGTCGGACTCGGCGACAACGCGGTTAGCGCACCACCGAGAATATGATCCGACGACTCCCACGGATAGCGGATGGTTGTCGGTAATGGTGCCCTTGGCATTCAGCGACGTGGCGACTGGGATCGACAACAACTCTGCCAACTCCACTACTTCTTGTTGGGCCTGAGACGAAGTGACGCCTCCACCCGCGACGATCACGGGCCGCTGGGCTCTCGACAGCACCTGGGCGGCCTGCAGAACCGTGTCTGGCGACGCCTCCGGGCGGAACGCCGGACGCTTTGTGAAGGGTTCCTCTAAAATGAATTCAAGGTCAGCTTCACCTTGCATGATGACGTTTCCCGCCATACCTTGCAGGTCTAGATGAACCGGCTTAGAGGCACCGGAGGTCGCTTCCCTGAACGCCTGGCGGAGGAGGTGAGGAAATTGTTCCACCTGGTCTACCGATACACTGAATTTGGTCACGGAGGCGAAAGGTTTGGAATGTTCGATTTCCTGATAGGCGTTCCTATGCTGTTCCATGGGCGTCTTGCGGCCCGTCATCGCGATCACCGGCGACAGGGCCAAGAAAGGGTCCTGTAGTCCGGCTGCCAGGTTGGCCGCGCCAACCGATTGAGCGAAACAGATCCCCGGCCGGTTGGTAGCCCTAGCGTAACCGTCGGCCATGTATGCCGCGGCCTTTTCTCCGTGGGTCACGATGCTTTTTACGCCCAATACGCTTAACTCAGCCAGTCCTTCACGGACCACCGCGGGGGCGACAAAGACGTGGGTTACCCCGTATGCTTTAAGGGCTTGGGCCATGAACTTCGCGCCTGTTGTTTGCGCCATCCGTATACCTCCAGGTGAGTGGGTCCAATATAACTCTAGATTCGTCCCGTGTTTAAAAGGTGTTGACCAAATGTTACATCTTTCTCAAATGTTGCCACCGAGGAGTCCGGCACCGAGTGCGATCGGCGTGGAAACCATCTTTGAGGGAAATACGTCACTGACATTAGTGGGTCGTAACTATGGCCATCTTGGGCTTTATCAGCCCCCCGCCAAATCGTCTGTTAACTTCCTTGCTCTTTCTGGATTAGTTGTGGGATTAGATCCTTGACTTGACTACTGAGCATTTGGATATCTCCGTCGTTCAGGATTATATGGCCGGAAAGTTTGCGTTTGTCTTCTTCTGCCATCTGGGCCATTATCCGTCTACGGATATCCTCTTGGTCACTGCCGTCACGTTCTTGTACCCGCGCAATACGTACCTCTTCACTGGCGATTACCAGGATAACCCCCTTCATCTCGATGTGCCGTCTCGTCTCGAACAAAAGAGCAGATTCATAGACGATGACCTGATTCCCGGATTGCTCCAACTGAACGAAGAGTTCTCGGCTGTGGTCACGCACCAGTGGATGTAGGATGCTCTCGAGTTGTTTGCGTTTCGCAAGATCATTGAAGATCATCCTACTTAATTCTCCCCGGTCCAGGACACCCGTACTATCGATCATATCTGTTCCGAATGATGCAACCATGGCAGACAATCCCTCACTCCCCTTGGAAACTACTTAGCGCCCTACATCATCAGCCAAGACCACCGGAATTCCGGCCTCTTGAAACATACCTGCAACGGTCAATTTTCCGCTACCGATGCCACCGGTTAGGCCATATACGCTCATCTAGACCGTGTCCTCATAAGGCTCCGCAATCACGCAGACTTGGATTCATCTGACTCAGTGAATCCAACATGGGATTCGCTGCTGCCCGGACTATTTACCTGTTGATACCTGGAGGCGGTCCCATAGGGAGTGGTCCTTACCGGTTGCAGCAAGATTGGTTCTGGCGCCTTTACGTACACAATTGACTGCGATCAAATCGAACCGTTGCGATTAACCAAGTTCGCGGCCCAGCCAACGGATCACGTTCTTGATAAACCGGGAGTTATCCCCATGGCCGATTAAACCTGGACCGGGGACAACAGTGTCCTCGTTTCCGATGAATCCGGAATCAGCCACCGTGACCACTCGGCCCTTGCCTACCAAACTGGCGTCCGTCTCCGCGTCCAGAGCGTGGGCGAAGAGGCGATTGGAGGGAGACCGCCCGTTTCGCAGGTCTCTCATCTTCGGAGGAAGGGCAACAAGGGCGTGACCACGGCCGCCGGCAACGATACTGCTGCAATTGTTGGTCACGATGGTCTGGACCGCCTTTTCTTTTTGGCTCCCGGCAAGGATGGGGTGTCCGGCCAGGAGAGAGCTGCCCGAAAAACTCCAGAGCTTACCTATGATCGGGTTTTGGAACCAGGTGCACTCCAAGTCGACGCCGTACTGACGGGCCAAGATGGCGTCGTACTGCGTCATGTCGTGGGGATTGGACCCCGGCAGGTCTCCGTGGTTGGACATCAATAACAAGCCGCCGCCATCACATACGAAGCACCGGACCGCCGTCCGCTCAGCCTGGGAAAAGGCATTCTCTCTCGGGTAACGGGTCGTTACCACCAGCACATCACAATCGTTCAACTCCTTGCCAGTGAGCGGTAAGCCGGTGGAGAAGTCAGCGGAACAAGATGCGATCTGCGCCAAGGTCGAGATAAACACACCAAGACGTTTTCCATCTTCCTGATGGACCTGGGCCTGGAGGCCCTGGCTGTCGATAAGCACTCTCATCGTTGGGACTGGCCTCGCAAAGGGGTGTCCTCCAAGATGAATTCGGCGTTGACCCAGCGTAGAACCGGTTAATCCGACACTGCCCTGATCAGCTAAGAATTCGTTGCCGAAGCGGGAAGGCTGCTCTCCTAGCATCTGTATTTGAGGCGCGTTGTTATATGCATTCACGAGGCGGTGCACGGGCTTTGCAGTTTTTACACCTTCAATTGTCCCTTTCTCACAGATGCCCTTCTCGGAACTTGGGGGCCTCCAAGGAAAATATACGGTCCATTAGTTCACTCGCCCAGTACTTTCCTACGTCAATACATTCACCGGCTTTGGATTTGCCTCAGCCGCTCAGGGATTGATCAAGCTGTTCCCCATCTTGACGAGGAACCCTTCATGGCGATGTAAGAAGTCGTCCAGCAACGAGGCAAACGCTTCGGGCCGGTCCGCGTCAACTTCGTGCGCGGCGTCGTACACGAGGATGAAGCTACAGTTGGGAAGCATCTCGCAATATTTGCGGCCTAACTCGGGTGGCGTCATCCGGTCCAGGGTGCCAAACAGCACTAGCACCGGAATTTCCAGCCCCGGCATGAGGTCTTCCAACTCGGCATCACACGCCGGTCCCATGACGCGTCGAACCAGTGCCCGTTGCTTCGTCACAATCGGTGAGTCCGAGGGTGGCAAGGGTTCTTGACGCTCGGGTTTAGCATATAACCTGGCCATCAATTCATCGGTGGACAACGCCTGGGGCGGGACATCACCTTCCCGTCGTATCGCGGCTGGGGCCACTAGCACCAACGCTTGGACCCGCTCTGGAAACTGGGCGGCCAGCCACAGCGCCAATTTGCCGCCGAATGAATTTCCCATCAAGTTGAAGCACTCAATACCGAGGTTGGCGGCCGCCTGCGCCATTGTGCGGGCGAGTTCTTGCATAGACTGGGAACGCTCGTTGACCGGAGACTCCCCGAAACCGGGTACCTCGAAGAGTATGACCCGATATCTCTCGGCCAGCCGTTCGTGGGAGCCATAGATTTTCATGCCACCGGCCCCATGAAAACATACTAGCGGCTCACCCTGTCCCGCCTCCTTGAATCTAATGCGAAAGCCGTCCGCCTCAACATACTTCTCTTCAAACTTGCTGTTTGGAACGATACCCTCCAAGGGCTGATCCTTCTGCATTGGTTCTTGTTTCCTCCCCCAAGGTACTTGGCCCGTTATCTTGAAGTTTTGGGAACGCCGCCAATCCGGCCCAACCCGGCATCTAAGCGAAGCCTTACATTTCGTGGAGGCGAGGCAGCACCTTGGTCCCGAACAACTGAATGGCGTGCAGCGATTTCTCTTTTTCACCGGTGGAGAAAATGAGCTCGACAACGCCCACTCCTACCTCGTCGTGAAGACGCTTTATCTGCGACAAAATAGTTTCAGGGCCGCCAACCAGGACCTGTCCAAGCTCAATACGGTCATTGATATCTGTGTAGCGGTCCCGTTCCATACCTAGCTGCCCCCTGGGGTCGCGTCCCCAATAGCCCGCTCCCCCAACAGCCTGGTTCAGAGCCGGGGTTCCCAAAGAGGCGCGTGGCCCCCCGGCAGCCCGGGCGTCCTCGTGCGCTTGCTCATCGGTTTCGGCCAAGTTGATACCGATGCGATAGATGATCTCGTCAGGAGAAGGGTCCCAACCTGCGGCATGGGACTGCTCGCGGTAGTAGCGCGCCGCATCGCGGGCCAGGGGCAACGTGGTGACCGCAAACCCTATCCCAATGTGGTTGCGCGCGGCGAACTCCCCCGACTCGGGGCTGGAGCCGGAGATGTATATTGGCGGGTGCGGCTGTTGTACAGGGCGAGGCCAGATGGAAATGGATCGGTAGTCGTAGTAGCGGCCCAGCCAGCCAAAGGGTTGCGGCTCGGTCCAGGCCTTCACGATAAGCTCCAGCGCTTCATCAAACCGCTCGCGGGACTCTGCCGGGTTGGTGCCGTAGGTCACGTATTCGTTTCTAGTACCGCGCATCATTCCCGCCACCACTCGGCCGCCGGTCATCGTGTCCAGCATGGCGAACTCTTCGGCCACCCGAACTGGATTTATCATGGGTATCGTCGGACCGAGGAGGGCTATCTTCGCGCGGCGTACCCGCTGCGTCATTGCACCCGCCAGCACCATGGGGTTTGGTGTCAGGGAAAACGGCGCGTAGTGGTGCTCGGCAGTACTTACCCAGTCAAACCCCACTTGGTCCGCGAGCTCGAATTGGGTAAGGCTCCATTCCATCGTCTGCTCAGCTATTTTCGGATCATAGGAGTCAACCGGAACGGGCCATTTTCCTTCCGGCGCCGGCCCTGTATACCGTGTTGGAGCGAACAACGCTGCTTTCATCAGTGGTTTCCCTCCTGTCGGTGAAAGGTGTCTATTTCTATTCCACCCTGGGCTCCTGAGGATGGAACTCTCTCCCGCGATCCGGACAAATTTAGGGTGTCCAAGATCACTGTTTTTGGGAAATTCAAATCCGGGCGAAATCAGCCGCTGTTTGATCTGCACCCAATGAGGCCCGGTGTACTAATAGTTTGCGAATAAATTTCCTCGAACGGGGCCGTCCATAGTCTAACATGGAGTCCGTTCCGGCAAGGGCGTGTCAGCCCGACCTGCCGAAACTCAACCCTATCAAAACATTCGGAGTGATCGCCATTTATGGCTTTCTAAAACCTTCGGTCATTTTGGCCAGGTCAACCGCTCCAGCCGGCAGTGTCCGCCACCGCTGGTTCTAAGATGTATCCTCGGAAGGTGTAAAATTGGGGGCGCCAAAGGGACTTTGTGTTAGAGCCTATTTGACGCTTTAGCAAGGTGCTGTCACTATTCGAAATCCGATGACGGAGTAGCTATGGACTGTTGCAACATCAATGGCCTAAACGACGTATTCAACAAATCCAGAGCGGCCAAGGAGTCCAGGCGGTACCTCAGAAATGGGCTGGACCGGCGGACCACCATGGTGGTCGGATGCCTTAGCGATCAAGGAGTCTCTGGAGCTTCCATTCTGGAGATCGGATGCGGTGTTGGCTCTCTGCACCTGGAACTGTTGAAACATGGCGCTGTGACGGCATTCGGAGTGGACGTTTCCCAGGCCTACATTGAGGCGGCCGCCGGTTTGTCGCGTACTCTAGGGTTTCAAGATGCCACCCAATACTACTTGGGGAACTTTGTCGACCTGGATAAGGACATCCCGCCAGCGGACATGGTGGTTCTCGACCGGGTCATATGCTGCTATCCGGACATGAAAGGGTTGGTCACAGCCTCCGCAGAGCACGCTCAACGGCTCTACGTTTTGACCTTCCCTCGCCGGACCTGGTGGATGCGAGTTGGCGCCTGGACATTTAATTTTGGCCTCAGCGTGATGCGGCGGGAATTCAGATTCTTTCTGCACCATCCCGAGGAAATAAAGGCGGCGATCGAAGCTGCCCAGTTCTCCCTTATCCAATCAGCGAAGCAAGGACCTTGGGAAATGGCGGCGTTCCGGCGCCATCAGGCTTAAACGGCAACAACCGGAGCATGTCAGATCATCCGTGTCCATACGGTCTATATTATGATGGTTGTTACCCCGTTCAGGGCCGGGAACCCAGGGATTAAAATTTTCTATACTATACTGTCTAGGCGTGCCTGACTCCTCGTGTTTCGTATTTATTGAACGGTAGCTAAAACCTATGGCTGATTCAACCCGTCCAGATACCCAGGTTTCCATCGAGGAGCCGGTAGGCTCTTCTATTGAACGCAACTCGGTCCTCTGGCTGACCAACGTCTCCCAAGGTGTCAACCATTTTCAGAACGAAATGCTGGCGGTGCTTTATGTACCCATTCTGCCGGAACTGGGGTTTAGCTATACCCAACTTGGAGCGCTGACCGCGATCCGAAGCGTATTCGGCGGTGCGGTCCAGGGCCTTTATGGTTTCGCGACTCCCTTTGTCTCCCGGACGTGGCTCCTAGGCATCGGGAACATCGTTCTGGGCATTGGAACGTTGTTGACCGGTTTCGCCTTCTCCTTTGGCAGCTTCCTGGGGGCCCGTGCGGTGGCCGCAGCGGGAGGAAGCGCACAACACCCGGTGGGATATAGCCTGCTCGCAGGCTACTTCCCAAGAACCCGAGGGGCGATTCTGGCGCTGAACAGCAGTATATCCAACGTCCGTGGGCTGGTAGCCCCTTTGGCGGCCGGAGGCCTGCTGCTCATCTTGGGCTGGCGTCAGATTTTCTTCGTCGTGGCATTCATCAGTGTTGCCGTAGGGATGGTCTATTTCTTGTACGGGAATAAGGTCGATCCAGCAGGCGGTGATCGGAGCTCTGGCCGTGGGAAATTGGTCCAAGGTAAAGCCAGCTATGTCAGGGCATTCCACAACAGGAACATGATTCTGGTATCTCTGGTGATGATGGTCGGTGGAGCGGGCCGTGGTCTTACCGTCATTTTCCTGGCCCAGCATTTCAAGAATGACCTTGGCCTTTCCACGTTCATGGTTGGTGTGGCTGTCACTGCCATGCTGGCGGGAGGTGTGATCGGCCCCATTGCCTTTGGCTGGATCTCGGACCGGACGTCACGAAAGAGGGTGACTCAGGTATCCCTCGTGCTTTCGGCCATTGCCAGTCTGTGGCTCGCCTTTCAAGGAGCCTTCTTGCCATCCCTTTTGACGAGCCTGATATTCTATGGGATAGTCACACGCTCCCGCATGACCCTTACCTTGTCATTGGTGGCGGACTCGCTCCCGGATGAAGATCGGGACGCCGCCTTCAGTGTTTTTTCCTTCCTGGGCTTTGCCTCGGCGCCCTTCTGGATTCTGCTGATCGCACGCCTTATGGACGGGCCCGGGTTCACCGTAGCCTTTTCAATTGTAGCCCTGTCCTTTCTGGCCGAAGTGGTTGTAATGGCGTTCGTGGTAGACCCTCAACGCTCCTCGCAGATGGAAGCACAGGCCCGAGGTTGAAACTTCTTGATGAAACCTGACTGCGAACCCCTCTCCACATTCCGAAATGCCGGTCAATCCGCGAATAACCGAACACTCGGAGGGTTTTTCTTACCGTCCTCTTCTTCGGCATTGGCTCAGTACCCCTCGTTATGCTGGACGATCTCCTCTCAGTCCTGATCGGTATTGTCGCTCCCTACAGAATTTGGCCTTGGCCTACCGCGGGCATCTTCCGGCGCGGGCGCCGTACGTCAGTCATCTGGTTGAATCCCCCCAAATATGGACCGTTCGGGCATTCCCCAGGCGTGAAAGGCCCCAAATACCATGCGCCGAGAGCCACGGAGAGGTGTTTTCAAAGCCCAAGGTGGCGTCTCACAAGGGCCCTAACTTGGATGGGTCAGCAAGCTGCGGAACGTGGATTGAGTGCTGAAGTAGAGTCAAGCACGGCGGGGAAAGCCTAGATATTAGACCTATAACCCTAGCTTCTCTTCCGCCAATTCCCGGAGTTTGAATTTCTGGACCTTGCCGCTGGGAGTCATGGGGTATCCTTCCATGAAAAGCACATGACGTGGCAACTTGAAGCTGGCCAATTTACCACGGCAGTAATCTATAAGGCCGCCCGCCGAGACCTCTTGCCCATCCACAGGAACTATGCAGGCGCATGCTACTTCGCTCAGGCGTTCATCTGGAACTCCGACGACCTGCGCTTCGGCCACTGCCGGGTGACCCAATAGGAGCGCTTCCACCTCAACGGGATCCACGTTCTCTCCCCCGACTTTCAACAGTTCTTTGTAACGGCCCATGAAGCGGACGAAACCGTCATCCCGGATCGTGGCAACGTCTCCCGTACGAAACCATCCCTCTTGGTCGATAGCCTGGGCGGTCTCCTCTGGTTTTTTGTAGTACCCCTGCATCATCGCATAGGTTCGGACGCATAACTCGCCCATCTCGCTAGGTGGCAACTCGGCCCTCGATTCGGGGTCTACAACTTTGAACTCGTACCCTGGGAGGGGATACCCGGACCCTAGGCAACGATCGTCCTCACTGGAATCCAGGTAAGACATGGATGCCCCTACTCCCACCTCGGTCATCCCCCATCCCGTCCTACAAAGCAATTCCTGAGTGAGGCGGGCCACTGTTTCACTGCTGGCCAGTCCGGCAGCGAGAAGACCTGTGCGTAGGCTGCTTCGGTCAGTGGATTGGCAATCTGGGTGGGAGGTCAACCCGTGGAAATGGGTGTCGAAGCCGTGCAAAACGGTGACATTTTCGCGCTGAATAAGTTGCAACGCTTCAGCGGGGTCGAAGACGGTGGTAAGGACAGTACGCGCACCGGTCATGGTGGACATGAGGGGCCCTTCGTAAAGCCCAAAGGCATGAAATAGAGGAAGGTACATCAATATAACGTCCCGTGGGGTCATGCCCATCCTGTTGGCTTCATCGCTCACGTTCCGCAGAATATTGTGCGTGTGCATGACTCCCTTGGGGAAACCGGTCGTACCAGAGGTGTACATGATCAAAACGGGGCGGTCGGGGTCGATCATTTGTTGACGTTGCTCTAACTCGCGAGAGGGGACTGCTTCAGCGGACGATAAAACGTCCTCCCATCCGACAGTGCCACGATAATTCGTGTCACCCACTACCACGATTCTTTTTAATGCTGGGAATCTCTGAGGACCTAGGTTGTTGGGATCACCAGTTTCCACCTCTGGACATAGCTCCCGGACCATCCCTAGATAATCAACCGGGCCTGACCGGTCCACCGTGATCAACGTCGTGGCATCTGATTGTCGAACCACGTAATCTAGGTCGTTGGTGCGAAAACGTGTGTTGATGGGCACTAGAACGGCGCCGATCTTGGCCACCGCGAAAAGTGCGTGGATCCACTCTGGGCGGTTGGGCATCCACAGGGCGACTTTTTCGCCGGGCTGTATACCAATCTGTATCAAACTCTTTGCAACGCGGTCCACCTGCTCCTTTAATTGACCGAATCCCCACCGGCTGCCTTCAAAACA
Organism: Dehalococcoidia bacterium; assembly: GCA_034428715.1. Lineage (GTDB taxonomy): Bacteria > Chloroflexota > Dehalococcoidia > Lucifugimonadales > UBA3495 > Io17-Chloro-G2. The sequence goes on from DAOUHE010000026.1 coordinate 38,732, forward strand.
TAGAGCCTCTTTGGTACCGAATCTTCGAGCGGCCACATCCACCAGTGAACCTATGGGTGTTTTCTCAAACCAATCCGGCATTTTCTACCTTCCTCTATCGGTTACCATTACCGCGAGTGCCGGCGGCCACTCACTAACTCCGTAACCAAGACCACGATATCAGCGACGACCGATAAACGTAAGGCGTTTTTTCATCCCGTGGTTACTGCCTCCGAGCGCGGTTCCTAATGTAACATGCCTTCCCGCCGAGACGGGCCTCCAATCGCAGCGAAAGACACCGCCAGCGAGATTGAAAGACTTTTGGCGCGGCTTTCCAAGGAGAAGCGCTTGCTGAACTAACATAAAGAGTGGTACAAAGATCTAATACAGGTCAAGTTCCTTGGTACCAGCGGAAAGATCCATAAGCACTTCATTAAACACTCACGGCAGTTGTAACGCCAAGTTCTAAAATATGGGGAGGTGAAAGTCAATGGCTTCTAATGTTGTACTTTCGACGAAAGAGTTCAACGTGGTGGGCACCAGGCCCATCCGCCACGATGGTATAGATAAAGTTACCGGCCGGGCGCGCTTCAGCGCCGACATCAACCTGCCGGGACTGCTCCACGGTAAGATCGCTCGCAGTCCACACCCTCACGCTAGAATCAGGTCCATCGACACCACCAGGGCCCTGGCATTATTTGGCGTCGAAGCGGTGGTGACCGGTGCTGATCTTCCCACTCCGAGTGGAAGACTCAATGATCTCGGCGAAGGGGCGATGGTCAACCCCATGTTTCTAAGCAACAACGTCCTGGCTGGCGATAAGGTCTTGTATAAAGGGCATGCGGTTGCGGCCGTGGCGGCTATCAGTCCTCATATCGCCGAGCAGGCAGCAGCCCTTATAGATGTAGATTATGAGATTCTACCTTACACGATAGATGTTCTCGAATCCATGAAAGAAGACGCCCCTGTACTTCACGAGAGGCTCTTCAACGCCGCCGACCCAAATGTCCGGCCGGGTGGATTAAAGTCCGAAGACGACACCACCAGATCCAGTAATATCGCCAACCACTATGTGTTTGAATTGGGAGACATCGGAAAAGGATTCCGGGAAGCAGACGTAATAGTGGAGCGGGAGTTCCGTACGCAATCGGTGCACCAGGGTTACATCGAGCCCCATTCCGCCACCGCCTTGTGGAGCGAAGACGGAAACCTGACCCTTTGGTGCTCCAGCCAAGGCCACTTTAACGTTAGAGACCAAGCGGCCATGGTCCTGGGGATACAAGTCGCGAATATCAAGGTAGTGCCTATGGAAATAGGAGGTGGGTTTGGTGGGAAAACCTTGATTTACCTGGAACCAGTTGCCGCGATTCTGGCCAAAAAAACCGGCCAAGCGGTGAAGGTGTCAATGACCCGGGCCGATGTGTTTGAAGCCACTGGCCCCACCGCCGGAGGCTCATACAGGGTCAAGATTGGTGCCACTAAAGATGGGAAGATCACTGCGGCTGACGCGACCTTGATATACGAAGCGGGCGCTTTCCCGGGATCTCCAGTCGGTCCTGGATGCCAGTGCATATTTGCTCCCTATAACATCGAACACGGCAGGGTCGAAGGATTCGACATAGTGCTGAACAAGCCGAAAACGGCTGCCTACCGGGCGCCCGGAGCACCCGCTGCCGCATTTGCCGGCGAGTCTGTGATTGACGAGATCGCCGAGAAGCTGGGGATGGACCCGTTGGAGTTTCGGCTGATCAATGGAGCTAAAGAGGGCACTAGGAGGATTACCGGCCCGGTCAATCCGAAGATCGGCTTTTTGGAAACCGTGGAGGCCGCCAAAGAGCATGACCACTACGCTGCTCCGCTATCAGGACCGAACCGAGGACGAGGTGTCGCCGGCGGTTTCTGGTTCAACGCCACTGGCCCCTCCAGTGCAACCGCCAGCGTGAACCCTGACGGCAGCATAAGTTTGGTAGAAGGCTCTCCGGACATCGGTGGCACACGGGTGGTGATGGCCCAGCACGTGGCAGAGGTCCTGGGGATCGCAGCCGAAGACGTGAGGCCGGTCGTGGGAGACACGGACTCAGTTGGCTATACATCGCTGACCGGCGGCAGCAGTGTTGCCTTCAAAACAGGATGGGCTTCTTACGAAGCGGCGTTGGACGTGAAACAGCAACTGATTGCCCGAGCGGCCAAGATTTGGGACGTATCGGTGGATGACATTGATTACGACAATGGAGTCATGTCCCACAGGTCTGACCCTGAGCTGCGCATGACCCTCAAGCAACTCGCACCCAGATTGAACGGCACCGGCGGTCCGGTGATGGGACGTGGGAATGTCAACCCTCCTGGGGCCGGCGGCGCTTTCGCGGTACACATCGTGGACGTAGAGGTAGATCCCGAGACAGGGAAAGTAGATATACTTCGCTATACAGCGGTTCAAGATGCCGGGAAGGCCATTCATCCCAGCTTCGTTGAAGGCCAAATGCAGGGTGGCGCCGTGCAGGGAATCGGTTGGGCTTTGAACGAGGAGTACTACTACAATCCCAATGAAGGAACGATGGCTAACTCCAGTTTCTTAGACTACCGGATGCCCATCAGCCTGGACCTGCCGATGATCGACACGGTAATCGTGGAGGTGGCCAATCCAAGCCACCCGTATGGGGTCAGGGGGGTCGGGGAAATCCCAATAGTGCCTCCAATGGCCGCCATCGCCAACGCCATCCACAACGCCATCGGAGTCAGGATGAACAATTTGCCAATGTCTCCAGGGAAAATCCTTGAAGCCCTCTGGGGGAAAGGGTAACCATCCGTTTCGGCCAAATCTAAAACATGAAATGGAAGTCTAAACCGTTTGATGTTGACAATCCCGGTATCTGACCCGAGGTACGGCTGCTACTCAAGGAGGAGAACCGTCTAGGCGTGGCCGAGGGCGCGTCTGCCTAAGGCGATCAGGCTCCCAGGATCTCCCGCCGGGACAGCACCCGGCTCCATTAATGGCCGCATTGACCAAAGGGTAAACCCCGCCAAAGCAGTCATGGATTTGGTGTTATCGATGCTCTAACGCCGGAACGCATCGGGCATCCAGTAGCCCCAAGAAGGTTAAGTTTGTTCGACTCTCGAGATTGAGATACGTGGGCGAATGATGCAGCCAGGCGAAACAGCGGTGATGTCAGTGTCTGGAGGTCCAGAGGTGAGGACTTAAGGTTAGCCTTGACTGAGGAAAATGAGATAGCGCAGCCGCTGGTGCCCCACGGCTCCACATCTCCATTGCCTATATAGGGCCATGGAGTTGTGGAGCTGGAAGTGGTGCGGCTTAGCGGCCACGAACGTCCCGGGCAAATGCACCCCCAGATCGAAGGTTTAGTTTCGGAGCGAACCACACCGTTGGTGCATCGTGATTCAGGCCACGGTAAATCCTACCTGGTGATGGCAACGGCACCGTGTGTAGCTATGGGTACTCCATTCCTGGGCATGGCCACGGCGCAGGCCGGGGTCCTGTACGTGGATTGGGAGCTCGCCTAAGATGAGCAGACGCGGAGGGCTTTCGAAGTGGCGCAAGGACTTGAGAACAATTCGCCCCCGGATGGACTCGACCACGTCCGAATCGATTACTCGTTGGCGGATTGTTTGGAGCGACTGGCCAAACGCGATGGGACCACGCCATATGGTCAGCTGGTCCTTGATTCGTTTGGGTTGGTATGCGGAGGAAATCCAGAGTCAGCCCGGTTCGCCATTCCTTTCTTCCGTCAGCTGAGGAGCCTGAGATGTACCGTACGAATATTGGACGGCCAGGGGTGTGGATCGGTGGGTGTGACCAGCTGATGGCACCGGTGATCGACGGCGGGCCCTACCCGGACGGAAAATGTGGCTCTGAACAGGCGTTGACACCTATACACAAACGTATATACTGTGCCGCCACACCGGAAACCACTGAGAACGGGGATCTCGGTTCTATAGCCATAGATCATTTCCTGGACGAATTGGCCAAGATCGTCCTAGCTATCGACCGGCGCAGGGAGCAAGCAGACCAACGAGAGTTGCCGCCTACATCAAGGTCACAGGTCAGGATCAGGTGGACGGCCATCCCCTGGACGCCCATATCCGGGCTATTCGAAATTATTGGCCAGGATTCATCCGGCGGGCGAGATGGAACGGTTAGAAGAGGAACGCCTCGAAGTGAAACAGACCCTAAAATGCCTTGGCAATGCCTATGTTGATGGACTTTACGGGGACGAAGACTACACAAGAAAAAAGCCGTTCCTTGAAGAGCGGGTGGCCATCCCCGGTATCGCCGTGGCAATGAGGCAGAGAAGCTGCTGGAGAACCTGCCGAATCTTTGGTGGGAAGCCAACCTGACCGAGCGGCGAAAACTCCTGAAGTCAATGTTGGAGGCGGTGTAGGTGGACACCGTCGAGGAAAAGGTCATCGTGGCCATCCGGCCCAGGCCGGCGTTTCAGCCATTGTTTGAAATCGCCACCATCCGGGAAGACAGCGACGTGGTTTTAATAAAAGAGCCGCCTCAGGCTCAATGTTAGCCTGAGGCGGCTGACTGTGTTTCTGGTGGAGACGTGGGGAGGACATATCGTACGCAACCCGAAAACCGGGTCTGGCTGGCCAAGAGGTTTGGATACCTCGATGCATACGGTTTTGTTGACGTTAATTATCGCACGGACAATTACGAGACGCAAAAATGTCTGGCGATCTTCAAACCGCATTTGTTCTAGACCATGCCCCACCCTTTTGCAGAAGGCATCAATACTCTCTATCGTATGAGATGCCTTGTATGCTTCCTTTTTGCGAAGATCCAATGCCTTGATTCTATTCTCTACCACTCGCCGCTGAGCGTTGACCTGTTCCATCTTCTCGTCGAGAGTCCCACGGTCGTACGTCCCGTCACCATATAGGTCGAGGAACGGGTTCGACTGGGCTGCCAATTTCCAGATTTCAGCTGCTAGCTTACGGCGTTCGTTATGAACCTTACCGGTAGGCCCCGGCTCTGCTTGTCTCCGCTGGAACTCTCGTTTTAGCCCCGCCGGATCGCGGACCCCGGCACAGTCTCCCAGGCAAGCTGCTCAAGCAAGTCAGCGCGGACAGCTCTGCCCGGGCATTTCTTGCCGTCGGGTGCTGTCAGAAGATCCTTCTGCGAACATGCGTGGTAGCGGTAAACCCGGCCTCTTCGTGTGACGGCATATCCGGAGTAGGCCTTACCGCAGATGCCGCATCGGAGCAATTGTCGGAGCAGGTACCTACGTTTCTGGTTATTCCGAGGTGAAAATCTTGAATTAACTAAAACCAGAAACCCCACCCTCCCTTAATCCGCGCCTGCATCAGCGAGCCGTCGGTGGCGGAAATGGCCAAGATCGGCCGTCCGGTGCTCATCGGCGTCCAAACCGTCGACACACTGCGCCACCGCCTGGAAC
>DAOUHE010000027.1:0-1976 GCA_034428715.1 Dehalococcoidia bacterium
AGTAGACTCGAAACCGGGTGAGCTACCCATGGCCAGGTTGAAGGTGCGTTAACGCGCACTGGAGGACCGAACTCGTGGCTAGTACAAAAGCTTGGGATGAGCTGTGGGTAGAGGTGAAATGCCAACCGAACCCGGATATAGCTAGTTCTCCCCGAAATGCATTTAGGTGCAGCCTCGGGCACAGGTGGACGGAGGTAGGGCACTGAATGGGATAGGGGGCGTGAGCCTACCAAACCCAATCAAACCACCAATGCCGTCCAACCGATACCCGGGAGTGAGACTGGCACAGATAAGTGCGTCAGTCGAAAGGGAAACAGCCCAGACCACCGGCTAAGGCCCCCAAGAGCAAGCTAAGTGGGAAAGGATGTGAGGTTCCCCAGACAACCAGGAGGTTGGCTTAGAAGCAGCCACCCTTTAAAGAGTGCGTAACAGCTCACTGGTCGAGGGGTCTTGCGCCGAAAATGTAACGGGGCTTAAGCTTGCCGCCGAAGCCGTGGATGTTCAGGTGCAAGGGTGAAAACTTCTGCCCCAAAGGTGGACCCAATGGGGGACCCCGCCATTCGGGCCGTCCCCGGCTTCGGCCGGGGTAGGCCCGCCGGCGGGAGAACCCTGCGGCGAAACCTGCGGGAATGGAGTTGGACCCCTTGAATACCGCCTGGGTGTGGTAGGGGAGCGTTCCTCGGGCGATGAAGCCACGATGTGAGTCGGGGTGGAGCGCGGGGAAGTGAGAATCCCGGAATGAGTAGCGTAAATTAGGGTGAAAATCCCTAACGCCGTAAGCCCAAGGTTTCCTACGCAACGTTTATCGGCGTAGGGTTAGTCGGTCCTAAGCCGTAGGCAAGCGCCGAAGGCGATGGACAGCAGGTTAATATTCCTGCACCGCCGTTGTTTCGCTTAAAACCAAGGAGGGGCGCGGGAGGGTAGGTAGGGCATGCCCATTGGACATGGTGTGTCCTCAACCGTAGGTAAGTCGGGGCAGGCAAATCCACCCCGGCGCTAAGCTGAGAGTTGAGGGAATTGAGGCCTTCGGGCTTACGAAACCCTGCTGAACCCATGCCGACTAGAAAAGCTTCGTGGTTATGGAACAGGGGCGACCGTACCGCAAACCGCCACTGGTGGGCTGGGATAAAAGTCCCAAGGCGTTCGAGCGAACCTCCGTTAAGGAACTAGACAAAAGAGCCCTGTAACTTTGGGAGAAAGGGCCCCCCGGGGGGTGAAGCCGCTAGCCGGCTGAGCGTTCTGGGGGCGCAGAGAAGAAGGCCGGGCGACTGTTTAACAAAAACACAGGTCTGTGCTAAGGGGAAACCCTAGGTATACAGGCTGACGCCTGCCCAGTGCCGGAAGGTTAAGGGGCGCGGTGAGAGCTGCAAACTGAAGCCCCGGTGAACGGCGGCCGTAACTCTAACGGTCAACCGAGCGGCCCAACCAGGTTGCGGACGCAAGTCCCTGGCCCGGCGGCTGTTTAAGGCCGTTTTAAAATTTGGCTATATGCTGGAAAGTCCGAGTATCCGGCGCTACCCGTTGGTCTAATCTGGGCCAATTGGTGACAATGCGTCCGGCGCGGATAATCAGCAGGAAAGACCAGGGAGAACAAGCCCCGGACCATGTCCATGGGCCGGCGTGGACCTCCCCGGAATCCTCAGAGACCATACGCCAGACCCGCTGGCGGAACGTGCGGGAAGATATGGTCCGATCTGCGTGGCGACATGCAGAGGCCGGCAGAAATGATCGGCCCCTTTCGTGGCTTATTTCAAATCTCCTCTCTCCTTGTGGGAGAGGATTAAGGTGAGGGGTAACACCCCCATCCTAACCTTCCCCCATGACGGAGGAAGGGACCGAGGTAGCAACGAAAGAGTAACAAAATGCCTAAGGTAGCGAAGTCCCTTGTCGGGTAAGTTCCGACCCGCATGAATGGTTGAACGACTTGGCCATTGTCTCGACGGAGGGCTCGGTGAAATTGCGGTGCCCGTGAAGAC
>DAOUHE010000028.1:0-7973 GCA_034428715.1 Dehalococcoidia bacterium
ACCGCCACTCGCGACCCGTCGGGCGAGATGCCACGCTCCAAACAAAGTCTCCGGTCTCGAAGGACCAGAGGAGGTTTCCTCCGCCGTCCAGCAGATAAGCGTTGCTGTCAATTGACCCCACAACCACTCGCGACCCGTCGGCCGTGACGGCCGTGCTTCGGGCAAAAAGGCGGGTCTCGATGGACGAAAGGAGGTTTCCTCCACCGCCCAGCAGATAGGCGTTGCCGTCATGCGACCCCATCGCCACCTGCGACCCGTCGGGCGAGATTGCCACGCTCGTAACCTCGCCGACGGTCTCGAAGGACCAGATGAGGTTTCCTCCACCGTCAAACAGATAGGCGTTGCCCACATCGGAGTCGTCCGTGGACCCGACCGCCACCCGCGACCCGTCGGGCGTGATGGCCACGCTCCCAACATAGCCTCCGGTCTCAAAGGCCCAAAGGAGGTTTCCATGGGCAGGTGGCGATTCCTCCTCGATATCGGCGCCGGACGAATCAACGAAATTCAACCAATGCAGTCGTTCCTCCATTGTGAAACTTGGCGAGCCCGCCGCGTGTAGATCTCCGTCCGCATCTTGCTGGTACCATTCGATCAACGCCCATGCGGGATTCCCATCAGCGTCGGTTGGTACGGTCACAGTTTGGGTCTGAAGATATTCTCTGTCACAATTGAGAAACACACCCATGTCTTCAACTGGGATGAAAACGTCTCCCGCCTCCGCATCTATCGCCTTCTGAATAACTTCGGCATATGCCGCAGGATCGTGCATCCTGGCCAACATTAACCCGCCCGCCACCAGTAATTTGATGTCCCTGACTTCCCTGACGTATTTCATGTACACAACCACATCTGCTGTTTGAAATACGAGATGTTCGTCGGGATTCTTAGGGCGTATAAAGGTCATGACTCGCTTGTATGAGGTATCCACGCAAGAATCAGGATTAATGAACGGAGGCGCCAAATCTCCCGCATCGATTATCAGGTCTGCGGACTCTCCATCTGAATCGTCCACAGCGATGGGGCCACGTTCGCTTACACTTTCGCCACTACACGCGGATAAGAAACCGCTAGCAAGAGACCAGCAAAAGCTAGGGTTAACGTTTTCATGAGGCTACCTGCCGTCAATTATTTATCCGTATTCCTCAACAACGTTGAACACGGTAACCTTTGGATAGATGTACGCGCGGGTGAATTGGAAAAACCTATCAAACCCCGAACCGGCATCACACCGGCAGGGGCGCTTCGTCGCCGGCCGGGGGCAGCATCTCGAAGGCGTTGATGTTGAATGCCAGCATGGCGTAGTAACCCATCAGGCTGGTCAGTTCGGCCAGGCCACGGACGCCGAATTGAGCCAGGGCGGCGTCGAAGGTTCCTTGGCTGACCCGGCGGGTCCGGAAATACTCCCGGCCGTATTCCACCACCGCCGACTCTTGCGCGCTGATCCTGATCAGCGGCTGCTTGTCCCGCAGATTGTTCACGAGGTCATCGCTGAGACCCGCGCGGCGGCCATTGGCGGCGTGGGTGTGCCAGATGAACTGGCAGTCGTTCTCGCGGGCCGTCACCAGCATGGCCAACTCCGTCATGTCGGCAGGCAGGCTGGATCCATCGCCCCGCAGGTAAGCCCTCAAATGCTCGCCTCTGGCCAGCATCTCCGGAGCGTTGAGCATGACTGCTAAAGGACCCGTTTCAGGCACGCTTCCCCTTCCCTGAACATAACGGTCGAAAGCCTCCGCCTGATCCGCAGGCACATTATCCCTGGATGCCGGACCTATTCTGGGCATTTTTCCTCCTAAATGTGGCTTGATTCGGCCTCTTTGGAGGCCATTGGTTTGAGATCAGGGTGTACGGCGGGGTTATTTTAGCCCAATCGGTCCTCTGCTAGAAGACTTGAAAGCATTTTGGCCACCCATCGTCAGCTTTGAACTCCGAAAGTCCGAGGTTTCCGTTGCCTTGTATGAATTTAAGTGGTCTATAATCAGCGGGCGGCGTCCGCCTGCGGGGGGCGTCAAAAAGCGCCAAGAGGTGAATCAAATGTCATCTAGTCCCATTAACAACCCGGTGAATATCTTTGAATACGAGGAGATCGCCCGGACCCGCATCGAAAAGGGCCATTACGACTTTATCGCAGGGGGCGCCACCGACGAGATAACCATCCGGCGCACTCGGGCGGTTTTCGACTCCATCATGATGCGCCCCAGCATGTTGACCGATGTCAGCCATCGGGACCTGAGCACCACCGTCCTGGGCCAGGAGATCGCCTTTCCCATAATGCTGGACCCGGCGGGAAATCATAGCGCGGCCCATCCCGACGGCGAGATCGCTTCCGTCAAGGCGGCCGGCGCCGCGGGAACGTTGATGGTCCTCAGTTCCCACGCGTCCAGGACTTTGGAAGACGTGGCCCAGGCGGCAACCGGTCCCTTGTGGTTCCAGCAGTATTTCTTCAAAGACCGGGAGCTTACGTTGGAAATGGCGGCCCGGGCCGAGGAAGCCGGGTACACCGCACTATGCCTGACGGTGGACGCAAAGATCAAACCCAAGCGGGAGCGCAATCTAAGGAACAATTACGTTGGCCCCGTGTCCCCCAACTACGCCCAACTGGGATTGGAGACGCATTCCCGGAAGTTTGGCGCCGACGCTCCGGCGGGACCCAGCGACATCCGTGACCAGGCAGCGACCTGGGACGACCTGGATTGGCTGGCGTCCAACTGCCGTCTGCCCCTAGTGGTCAAAGGAGTGATGGTTGGGGAAGACGGAAGGCATTGTGCCGACAACGGCGCCAAAGCGGTCATCGTGTCCAACCACGGAGGACGCTATCTGGACACGACGTTTGCCACCATCGAGGTTTTGCCCGAGGTAGTAAGAGCGGTGGACGGGGAGATAGAAGTCTACCTGGACGGTGGCATCCGGCGTGGGTCCGACGTTTTCAAAGCCTTGGCCCTGGGCGCGCGGGCGGTTTTGATCGGCCGGCCCATATTCTGGGGCTTGGCTGTGGACGGCGAAGCCGGAGCAGTGGCCGTGTTGGAAATGCTTCGTGACGAGCTGGAAGCCACCATGGGCATGTGTGGCCGGCCAGACATCACCAGCATCGACCCAAGTGTGATCAGCACCGTGTCGCCTTTGCTGGGCTTGTTCCCCAACCCGCCGGATTACCGGGGCGGTTGATTGACACCGTCGAAAGCGGAACGGGCAGGGACCGGTTCGCGTGGATGATCTGAACCGCAAGGGCGAACCGGAAACACCCTGGAGGCGTTAGACTAGCGCCTCCGGGGTGTTTGGCTTTCCCGGGCGGATTTAGATAGAGTCTGCCTGGTTAGGGAGTCAGGTCCATGGCCTCCACGACCCTGGTGAAGGGTATGTTGGCCGCCTGGTTCACTTCTTCGACCAGCCCAGACCCCGAGGCCTCAAACAGGCACATGACCTTGGAATCACCGGGGACCCAGGTACTGCGTATGTAGCGTACCTGCTTGCCTTGGCTGGTGAATTCTTGGCTGGTTTCGATAGCAGCCTTTTGCGCGCCGCCCAACTGCTCCAGGGTAATTCCAGGAAGGTCTCGCTCCACCATATAAACCGTCATTTCGAATGCCTCCATACCAAATTTCGTGATGGAGACATTTAACCTCCTATCCAGCCGCCTAACATCGGCGTATCTTCCCAAATTTTGGCCATTAACTACCTACACCTTCCCCAAATGGTTAGCGGGCGTCTAAGAGTAAGCTGTGGGACCGTAGGAAGAAGTTCCTATTCGATTGCCATGGGATAGGAACTTCTCCGACAAGGCGGCGGTGGGGAGTAGGCAGGTGTGGAATTGAACCCGCCGCCGGCTTTTGGATCAGAGGCGATTGCGGTCAGCAAAAGCCGCCGCCTCGGTGCGGTTGGAAGTTTCGGTCTTGCTAAGGATACTGGTGACATGGTGGGCCACGGTCCGGACGCTGATGAACAGTTCGTCGGCGATCTCCTGGTTGCTCCGTCCAGCCGAGATGAGCCTAAGCATCTGCACTTCGCGCTGGCTGAGACCGGCAGCGATTGCCGGGTCCGGTTCCAACTGCTGTTTCATGGCGGTCGCCCATTCCGGCGGCGCTAATCATAGGCAATCCGGAATTGTTCGTCAGCTTGATCTATCGCGCCCTGCGCCCGCAATAGAAGCCCGTAATTGTAATGGGTCTCCGGACCATCGGGCCGTAGCCGCAAGGCCTCGATATAATGCAAAGCCGCCTCATCCAATTCACCCCTGGTTTGAAACAGGATGGCCAGGTTGGTATGCGCCTCGGGATAATCCGCCCGTAACCGCAGGGCTTTTAAATAGTGTGACTCGGCGGCTTCCGGGTCTCCTTGATTTTCCCTCAGAATGGCATAGTTGTAATGGGCTTCGGGATAATCCGGGCGGATGCGTAATGCTTCCAGATAGTGGATTTGGGCATCACCTTGCTTTTCTATATCCTCCAACAACATGGCGTAATTGTTGTGGACCTCCGCATAGGCTGGCCTCAACCGCAAAGAGTCCAGATAGTGTGACTCGGCCTCATCAACCCGGCCGCTGGCGCGCAGTAGATTACCATAGCCGTAATGAGCGTCTACATATTCGGGCCGCAAGGCTAGCGCCCGGCGGTAGTGGTCCGCCGCTCCTTGATTGCTTCCTCTGGATTGCAGCAACACTGCGTAATTGTAGTGGGCTTCCGGATATTCCGACCGCAGCCGCAATGCCTCCTGATAGTGCTGGGCCGCGGCGGTTTCGTCTCCTTGAGCTTTGCTGAGGATGGCCATGTTATTGTGGGCCTCAGGATAATCAGGCCTGATCCGAAGGGCCTCACGATAGCAATTGGACTCCCCGTCACTGTTTTCTTGCGGGGTCCCTATCAGGCTGAGAGCCTTCAGGAGCCACGACTCGGCCGTTATGTTGAGCTCCGGCGTAGCCCGGGAGGCGGCGTCATCGAAGCCTGTCACTTGGTAGAGGGTCCTATGAGGCAACAGATCCCCCTGCAGCACCCGGGTACCGATCTCTTCGAAGTCATAAAGAGGAAGGTCTATTACGTCCAACACGTTGCCCGTGGCACAAACCTGATCCATACATGCGGCCTCGGCGACCGGCCTGGCCAGGTCTATGCCCCGGCCCACCCATCCCTCGCCAGTGTGCAGTTGGATGATCGTAAGGTATGGACTCATATCGGCCCCTCAGGGCTGCTCCGGCATGAAGCGGCCGTCGTGGCTGAAACGCATGCGGACTAGGCTATCAGATATCTTCCGACGAAATGTGGAAACCCTCGGAAATACCTATGTACGGCAGACCCGCGGTGTCGTTTGCTTCCTTCACCACATCCGGTGATGCCGCTTCAAAAAGACAATAACATTTGTCTTCGCCGGGGATGAAAAAAGACCGCAGGTACCTTACGGGCGTTCCGTCGTTACTCATCTTATTGGTTGTTGTCTTTGCCGCGGAGGCAGCTGCAGCCAGCTTTTCTTGATCAAAACCTGGCAGGTGACGCTCAACGATGTAATTTGGCATGCCGCACCTCCTCCATGTTCCCGCCGCGAATCCAAACCTGGCCTGGGCCATGATATCTAAACTGCCACGGCCGTCTACGGACTATTTACTCAGCAGGTTATGCGAACTATAGAACGGCTCTTACGGCGCGTCAACCGCTGTCTGAATCACCAGATCACGCCCCAGCTCTCGCCAACGACCCGGCAGCTTGATGCTGTCCACGGCAGCGGCTAGAATATGCCCGAATAGACGGACCAACGGCCCCTGTGGTTGGGCTGTAGTTGTCCGGCCTTGGCTGCGCCGGCGCCCGGTGGAGAGTATTTCCGGTATAAAGTATGGCCTTTTCGTTATCGGAATTGGCGTCAGCATGGCATTTGGGAGCCTGTCCCATGACAAGGTCATGCCGTCGATGGAGTTGTTCGTCTAAGAAATCATGCCGGTCTTAAATTGGGACCGTTAGAACGGCCACGGGATTCTATCGGCCCGAATCTTGTATGGAGGCCGGCCAAGTTTTTATTCGATTCCAATTACAATGCCCGAAAGTTTGTCAGGAGTTTGATCATGCCGTTTGGAGACAATGATTGGCTGGCGCTAACCCAGGAGCCAACTCTGGAGCCGGAGATCCCCATTTGCGACCCTCACCATCATCTATGGGACCGCCGCCCGGCGCGAATCCCCTATCAGAATTATCTTCTTGACGAACTGTACGCCGATCTCAACAGCGGCCACAACGTGCGTTCCACCGTATTCGTTGAAGCCAACGCCATGTACCGCATTGATGGCCCAGAAGAGATGCGCCCCGTAGGTGAGCTGGAATTCGTCCAGGGTATGGCCGCTGCCGGCGCCACCGGACACTACGGGCCGGCGCTGGCGGCGGCCGCCATCGTAGGCCATGCCAACCTCAATCTGGGTGAAGCCGCCGCCCCGGTATTAGAAGCCCTCCGGTCTGCCAGCCCCAACCGGTTTCGCGGGATTCGCCACGGTCTCACCTGGGACGCCCATCCAGACATTCCCAAGAGCCGAACCGGCCGGAAGGGGATGTTATCCGAAGATGGCTTCCGGGCCGGAGCAAACGTGTTGGCCCGCATGGGATTATCATTTGATGCATGGTTATATTTCCACCAGTTGCCCGAACTGGCTGAATTCGCCAAGGCAGTCCCCGATCTGACCATCATCCTCAATCATATTGGCGGGGTGCTGCGAACCGGTCCCTACGCCAACCGGGACGATGAGATCTTGCCAGTCTGGAGGAAGGGGATCGAGGCCGTGGCCCAATGCCCTAACGTCAACGTAAAGCTGGGTGGCACCGGCCAGCCCCGTACCGGATACGGTTGGTCCGCCAGGGAAATACCCATCGGTTCGGAAGAGATAGCCGAGACCATGGCCCCGTATATGAATCACTGCATTGAGCAATTCGGCCCCAACCGGTGCATGTTTGAAAGCAACTTCCCGCCCGATAAAGTGGGGCATTCCTACAACGTGCTGTTCAACGCTTTCAAACGCATGTCCAAGGGCTATTCAGCCAGCGAGCGGGCCGAAATGTTCCACGACACCGCTGCCCGGGTGTACCGCGTAGAAGACTAGAAAGGATCACCGCGCGGTTGGGCGATGATTTCAAAAGTGGTGGGCGCGCGGGGTTCAAGACCGGCAATGGCTTAGACCGGCAGCGGGGGCTCGCCGGTATCAGGGGGCAGGCCCAGGTCCACGGCGTTGGCGTTGAAGGCCAGCATGGCGTAATAGCCCATCAAGCTGGTCAACTCGACCAGACCCTGAGCACCAAAAAGGTTAATGCACGCATCGAACGTATTCTCGCTCACTCGGTGGGTGGTGAAAAATTCCGTGCCGCAGTTCACCACGGCCGCTTCCTCAGCGGATAGCCTGGGGAGCGGCTTCTTGTCGCGAAGGGAGTTCACTAGGTTGCCGCTCAACCCAGCCTCTCGCCCCAGGGCGGCATGGGCGTTCCAAATGTACTGGCAGTCCATGGCCCGGGCGGTGGTGAGCATAGCCAGTTCCCGCACGTGCTGGGGCAGGCTGGACTCGTTACGCAGGTAATTGAACAGGGGAATCGCCCGGCGGGCCAACTCAGGGCTGTTTTTCAGGATCGACATGGGCCCGGTGCCCGTCCCTCCCGGTCCGGCGGAAACCTCGTCGAAAACATCTCGAAGCTCTTCCTTGACCGATTCCCGTGTGGGCTGTGGCAGACGCGGCATGGCTATAACTCCCTGTTGGCAATTATCGGCGTACCTGGGTGGATGAACTTGGGCTACTGCCGGCTAGGTCCGGGTCTAGTGAGGCCGCTCCAAGGGGTGCGTAACATGAAATAGTCTCTTTAGCGGACAATGGCTGAAGGTCTTGAGGTTAGTATACTAGTACTCAGTCGACCGTAAAATCGGAAGGGTAAAGGCGGCGAAGTTTGGTTCGTGCGTCCCGGGTGTTGAACCGCCAGTTGATGGTGGCTCTGGCGGCGTTGCGCTCCTTGACCAGAGCATCGACT
>DAOUHE010000029.1:0-9803 GCA_034428715.1 Dehalococcoidia bacterium
ACGCCAAGCAGACGTATTCCAGTCTTATGCGGTATGATAGTATCTGTAATACGTTTCAATAACCAACTGTTACATTAATAATCGACGTTAAGAAAACGACGGCTTGGGGAGAATCTGGGTTTCCGTCCAGACTCCTAGCTCCTCCAGGCCCGCCATGTCGCGGCGCACCTGGTCCAGGCTGCCTTCTCCGGCGACGCGCTGGTCTTCGGGGACCGGCGAATCGGTAATCCGAAGCCTTATCCTGGGGCATACCGCCGGTACCGGCCGACCTTCTTTTTCGGCGGTTTGAGTCAGGCGGGGTATCCCAGTCTCCTTCAGCCAGTCCACGCGAATCCGGATGGGATGCCAGGCGTCGGCGTAGCGGACGGTGCGGCGCAAGGCCTGATCGCTGGCGCCCCCCACCCAGATGGGCGGTTTCGGTGAACGCGCCGGCCGGGGCCCGGTGTTCACGTCTTGGAACGAGACGAACCGTCCTTCATATGTTGCCACGTCCTGGGTCCATAGCAGGGCGATGGCCTCCAACACTTCGTTGGTAATGGCTCCCCGGTTCTTGGAGGGTACCCCCAAGGCCTGGAATTCTTGCTGTGCCCAACCTATGCCCACGCCCAGGATGAACCGTCCGCCGCTGAGCTGGTCGACATTGGCGCAGGCCCTGGCCAACTCCAATACATTCCGGTACGGCGCGATGATCACCGTGGTGCCGACCTCCATCTTTTCGGTGATGCCCGCCATCCACCCCAGGGTGGTCAGGGGTTCGTAGAACGGGGCTGGATAGCGCGCCTGCACGTCGGGGGTGATACCGATGTGGTCGGAGGTCATCATCAGATGGTAGCCCAGGTTTTCCGAAAGCTGGACCCAACGCTTCAAAGATTGGGGACTGGTACCCGGACCAAAGTTGATTAGATTCACGCCTACTTTCATTGCAATCTCCTCATCACGATCTCTTCATCTAACACTCTTGGAATACTCCCGGCCAACCGCACTCCTGACCGGCGGCCGGGCCATCACCGCCGCCAGGCTTCCCAGAGCAAACACGGCGACGAATGCCGAAAACGCCATTGTATAGTCTCCTCTCAGATCGAACATCAGTCCCGCCATCACCGGCCCTACGGATCCAGAAACAAACCTGATTGGGTATAGGGCCCCCCTTATCGCCCCCTGGGCATCCCGGCCAAAATAGTCGGACCACGCCAGGCTGCTGACAAATGATTGGGCGCCCCTGGTAAGACCGTAAACAGTGGCAAAGGCGATAAAGCCAGGCAAGGTAGACGCGCCCATGAGTATGACGATTCCCAACGCCCCACCGGCATAACATGCCGCCAGACAGTAGCGCACGTGCAGCCGCTCCCCTATGAATCCCCACAGGGGTTTGGCGGCCGTTTGCAAAAAATAAAGGTAGGTTATGGCCCCTGCCGCCACCCCAACGGAGAGGCCAGAGTCCGTGAGGTAGGAAAACATGTGGAGGTTGATGCCGAAGATTGCGACGGACGCCAGGTTGGTGCTGGCCGCTAATAACCAGAAGGCTGGGGTGCGGATCGCTTCCGTGGCGGTGAGAGAGACTTCGCCGGTGACAGCACCACCCGTTGCCGCGGCTGCTTGGACCGCATCTTGATCAGGAACGATCCCGTCGGGGACCATGCCGTGGTCTTCCGGCCGCCTGCGCATGACCGGCGCGATAAGGAACGCCAGAAGCAGAATGGCTACCGCCAACACCGCCCAGGTAGCCCTCCACCCGATCTCTGAGATCAAGTACGCCAGCGGGATGGGCAAGGCGATCCCAGCCGAGGACATGCCCATGGTGGAAAATGCCAATGCTCTTCCCCGGCGGCGCACGAACCATTTAGAAACGGTGGAATCGGCTGTCAGGTCGCTCAAGGCAACCACGCCAACCGATAGAAACAGGCCGTAACCCACGAAAAGCTGCCAAGGGCTGTGCACCAAGGCCAGGATACCCGCTCCCGCTGCCATGGCTATCCCGCCAAAAAATATGAAAGGCTTGGGACCGTGGCGGTCCACTCGATGACCCAGCAACGGCCCGGCCACGGCCGCCGCTCCCCGGGCCAAAATGGTTGCGCTGGCGAGAAGGCCACGGCTCCAAGAGAGGGACCCGGCCATGAAGGGGAAGATGATGCCGAAGGCGACCACCAGGGTCCCATAACCCAGGAAATGGGAGACAAACGCGCCTCCCGCCACGGCCCACCCATAGAACCACTTATTGTTTTTCAAACTAATGCTCTATTACTTGTATTAAAGCCCCGGGATAGGGCTGACCCTTTGTCTCACAGGCGTTCGCCGGGTTTGGGCGATTTAGCTGCTCACAAACGTTGACACCATAGCACCACAAGTTCAGAATTAGCCAACATGGCACCGTTGGTGAATCTATGTTGATCCTTTGTTAAACCCCCAGGGCAGCCTACTTCCCAAAATATTTCCCGGCATCCACTACGCCTGGGTAATCATTGCCATCGCGGCCTTCATGCACATGGCCGGTGGCTCAGTGCGCCAGGCTTTCGGGGTGCTGGTGGTCCCTCTTCAACAGGACATGGGTTGGAGCCCAATGTCCATCACCCTTGGCTATGCCCTGGGCAGCATCATCGGCGCGGCGATGGGCCCCCTCAGCGGGATTGCCACCGACCGTTTTGGGGCGCGAAAAGTCATTGTAGCCGGTATCCTCTTCTTCTTCCTAGGCGCCATGATCACCGGCGCGGCCAACCAGGTCTGGCACCTTTGGATATCCTACGGGGTCTTCCTCGGAGTGGCCCAAGCCTGTTTTAGCGTACCCATCCTCACAACCGCGACCACCTGGTTCCGCAGCCGCTTGGGGGTGGGCATAGGGTTGCTGCAGGCGGCCCACGGTTTGGGCCCGGCGGTGATGGCGGTGTTCATCAGCGCCTTGATCGCGGCCTTGACCTGGAAGACGGCTTTCTGGCTCATCGGGGTATCGTCCAGCACCGTGATGATCGGTTTGATGCTGCTTTTCCGAAATGAGCCGTCCCATCTTGGCCTCCTGCCTTACGGTGCTCTGGCCGACGCACCTTCGCGACGAAAGGTTGACCCAGCAGAGGAAAAGCAGCGGGCCAGGGCGTTCTTGATTAGCATGCAGGGGACCAACGCCTTTAAGCAGTTGGTGGCGGTCCACTTCCTTGGATGTGTGGGCCACGCTATCGTTATCATCTACATTATTCCCATTGCCGTGGTGGCGGGAATCAATGTGGTGTCGGCCGCTGGAATTTTAAGCACCCTGATGGCCGTCAGCGTGTTGACCCGCTTTCTGACTCCGGTTGTGGCGGATTATCTGGGCGCAAAACGTGCTATGGCCACCATGTTTGTCCTCCAGGGATTGCCCGTGTTGATGCTGTTTTGGACTCAGGAACTGTGGCAGTTCTACCTGTTCGCGGTGGTCTTCGGTGTTGGCTACGGAGGCGAGGGCTCGGCGTTCCCCATCATCAACCGGCAATACTTCGGCAGGGGGCCCATGGGCCGTTCCTTCGGCTGGCAGCAGTTCGGAGCGGGGACCGGGATGGCGGTGGGCGGCTGGATCGGCGGGGTCCTCTTCTTTGTATTCGGTTCTTACGATATCACCGTGATCGTGTCGGTGCTGGCCAGCGTGGGAGGGGCTGCGTTGATCCTGTCCATGCCACCCACGGCCAAGTTATTGATTCCCGACTGGGAAGACGCATTCACCTCCGACATACCGCCGGAAAGGTCGCGGCCAATCGCCGCCGGAGACTAGCGAAATCCAACCCTTGACCGGCTTTTCAACGACGGGATGGACTCCAAGTTGAATTCGATGAACGGTGTGAGCGGTCGCAGGCTTCTGGTTTGGGTGATGTCCCGGATTCACCGAGCGTTGTACCGGGCGTCCACCGGTCGCGCCGGCAGCCGAATCCAGGGGCCAGTCCTGTTATTGACCACCGCGGGAAGAAAGACCGGCCGGGCCCGAACCACCCCCCTTCTGTACCTGAATCAACACTGCCGAAAAGAAGGCGTTGGCTGGGCCGTCATCGGCTCCTACGGTGGCGATCCCCGGCACCCCCAATGGTGGCTAAATCTCAAAGCAGATCCCAACGCGGTGGTGCAGATCAGATCGGCAAAGATCCAGGTTCGGGCCCGAGAAGCCCACGGCGAGGAACGGGAACGGCTGTGGCTGGGTTTTGTGGCGATGTTTCCCGGCTACCTGCGATACGAGCAAAGAACCACCCGCCGATTCCCACTCGTCGTGTTGGAGCCAAAAGAATGACTGGGACGGCTCTAGCCGTCCCAGTCATCACCCAGTTTTTTATATCGAAAAACTAACGGCCCTTGAAGACCGGCGCCCGCTTTTCCAGAAATGCCCGGCGGGCCTCGTCGGCGTCATCCGAGCCGTTAAGGATGCCCCCGGCGTTGGAAGTCAAGATCATGGTATTTTCCAAACTGCTGTCCAGCGAAGCCCGCATTATGCGCTTGCTTATCCACTGCACCATGGGCGGAGTGCGCATGATCCGGCCGCACAGTTCCCTGGTGGTCTCCTCCAGCTTGTCCGATTCCACCAGGTAATTGAGCAAGCCCCAATCGTAGGCCCTTTGGGCGTCCAAGTGCCCCGTGTAAGCAAACTCCAGGGCGCGTCCCAAACCTGCCATCTTGGGCAGGTAATAGCTTCCGCCATTCTCAACTATCTGCCCCAACTGCTGATATCCGATGAAACGGGTGTTTTCACACCCCAACCTAATGTCGCAGTGCAGGGCCATATCCATACCGGAACCCACCGCCGGGCCGTTGATCATAGCTATGGTGGGCTTTCTGACCTGGGATATATCCCGGTGCAGCTTGGTGAAACCGTGGAAGAAGTGCTCCCGGCTGGAGTCCGGGCCCTCGCGGCTGCTGCGGTTGCCGATGAAGTTCTCACCTTTGAGGTCGTCGGGGGTGTCCCGCCTCATATCCGCGCCGGAGCAAAACCCCCGGCCCACCCCGGTGAGTACGATCACCCGGATATTGGGATCATCGTCCCCAGCCCGCATATATTCGCCCACCTTGGCAACCGTGCCGTTCTCTTCGGAAGATCCGATGAGGGCGTTCATACGCTCGGGACGGTTGAATTTTATCCAAAGGATCCCCGAATCCTCAGGCTCATACAATAAATGTTCTATCAGGTTGGGTCCCATACCGTAATCCTCCCTTGTTCTTTCACTTGACCGGACATCATTTCAGGTAGATGGGTTTCTGCTCTAGCCTGGTTCGGCGGTACCGTTCATTCGGCCCCAAGAGGCCGGGTTCCCACGATACCTTCCTCCGCCAGTTCTTGCACATCCTTTGGCGTTAGCCCCAACAGTTCCCCAAGCACGTACGCGTTGTGCTCACCAAGCCCCGGCGCCGGGGTGGCTTCTTTCCGCGGATTTTCCGACAGCTTCCACGGAGTTGTAACCTGTTTGTATACCCCTGCTTCGGGATGGTCAACCAGGTCCCAGAAACCCCTTGCTTGCAAATGCGGGTCGGCAATGGTCTCGCTGCCTTTTAACACGGCGCCAGCGGCGACACCGTGGGCTTGCAGCAGGTGCATAGCCTGGTAGTGATCACGCTGGCCGGTCCACTGGGAGATGATCTGGTCGAGCTTTTCCCGGTTTTGGCGCCGCTCCACCGCGGTCTGAAACCCTGGTTCGCCGGCCAAGGCGGGGCGGCCCAAAGCCCGGCACAAACCCAGCCACTCCTCATGGGAACCGACGGAAATGGCCAGCCACATATCGTCCCCCAAACAGGGATAAACCCCTTGCGGTGCCATGCCCGGATGGGTGTTTCCCGCAGGCCCCGCCACCCGGCCGGTGACGGAATGATCCAGCAGGGCCTCCCCCAATACCCCCACCGTGGCCTCCCGCTGAGAGAGGTCGATAAAACCGCCAACCCCGGTTTTACGCCGGCGCCGCAGCCCGGCCATCACCGCCCCCACTCCAAGGATACCAACCAACGGGTCGGGGAACGTCTCGTTGGTCATCATTGGAACCCCGTCTTCATACCCCGTGACCGATGCGATTCCGGCGGTCTGCTCCAGCGTCGACCCCAGCGAACCGTAATCGCGCTCCGGTCCGGTGTCGCCCTGGCTGCTGATTTTCAGGTAGACCAACTGGGGGTTGGCCTTGGAAACGGCCTCATACCCCAATCCCAGCCGGTCCATCACCGGAGCCCGGTAATTTTCCATGAGGACGTCGCAGATCATGGCCAATTCCAGGAAGAGCTCTTTGCCCCTGTCTTTGCTAAGGTCCAGGGTGACGCTGAGTTTGTTGACGTTGCGGTGGACGTGGTGAGCGGAACGGTTCCACGGCCGCTCTCCGGGCACTCCTCCAGGATAGCTGCGGTATTCGCCGGGTGTGGTGGGGTTGGCCCTGCCCCGGCTGATGTCCATTCGAGAGCACGACTCGACCTTGATGACCTGGGCGCCCATGAACCCTAAGAGGAAGGCGGCATACGGGCCTGCCGCCACCTGGGTCAGGTCTAAAATCCTCAATCCTTCTAACGCGGGACGGGCCAATGGGTTCTCCTGCTATGCGGGTGTCTCCCCGGCGTCATCATCGATGCCCTTGGATTTACCCGCCCGGTGAGGCGGTAACGGCGTACAGTTTACCGTCGTGGGAACTCACATACATGGTGCTACCGGCGACGATGGGGCTTCCGGTGATCATACCGCCGGTTTGGAATTGCCACAGCTTTTCTCCCGTGGTGGCGGCAAGACCGTAGACCGTCCCCGCCTTGGTACCGGCCAACACCGTATCCCCGGCGACGGTGAGGGGCGCGGTGATCTCCGTGTCAAACTCGGTAGCCCACAATTCGCTGCCGTTGGCTGTACTCAGGGCGATCACCCTCCCCTCCCAGTCGGCGAAATAGGCCACTCCACCCGCAACGGCAGGTGTTAACGTCAGGCCGGTGCCCACGGTCTTGGACCAAACGCTGCCTTTTTGAACCGGCGGCCGCGAGGTGAAACTCCACAAGAAAAAATTGGTCCTCCGGTACAAGATCCCCCGCTCAAACACCTTGGTCTTACCCAAGCGGTTAATGCAACCTTGGCGGCTCCGGTCTAAAGGCCGCTCGACCGGGTGTTACGCCCGGTCCTTTCTGATTTCTTGTGTTGTTTCGGGCTGTTGGCATCACACCACGCCCGACCGCATCAGCAGTTCCAATTCCTCTGGGGAATATCCTAGCCGGCCACAAAAAACCTCCCCGTTATGCTCACCCAACATCGGCGCGGAAAAGCGGGTGGCGGACACCCCCTCCATCTTAAAAGGTGGACCGGGCAATAACCCCTGGACGCCGGATTCGGTTTCAACCTGTTGCCAAAATCCCCGGGACGACAACTGTTCAGAATTTAGCAAGTCGGCCACGGTGGCAACGTATCCCGCTATGCTGCGCAGACCCTGCAAGGTATGGTAAACCTCTTCTTTTGGCAGAGCGGCCGTCCAACGGCCCACCACCTCCAACAGCTCCTGTTGATGTTCACGGCGCGCCTGGGGGGTATTGAACCGGGAATCATCCTTTAATTCAGACACGCCCATCAGTTCGCAAGCCCGGTCCCAGGTTTCCGCCTGAACCCCTGTTTCCAACCCAGGGCTGATCCAGCCATCGCTTGCTCTCACCAGGTTAGCCGCCCTTCTCTCCGGTTGACGGCCAAACTGGGAGTGAATGGATGAATGGATCTGAGCAACGGTAATGGCCTCCATCGCAGAGATGTCTACATGCTGCCCGTGTCCCTGACAATCCTTTGCGTGAAGCGCCACCATAGCCGCCGAAAAGGCGCTGACCCCCGTGGTATACAAGGCGGCGTTTCCACCCACCTTCAGCGGTTCCCGGTCCGGCAAACCTATGGGGTGCATCAACGCCCCGATGGCTTGAGCGACGAGATCCGACCCTATGTAATCTTTATACGGACCCGTTTGACCGAATGGAGTGATGGAGGTAAAGATCAAGCCGGGGTTGACCTGGGCCAGCGCGGCGTAGCCTAAACCCAGTTGATCCAGATGACCGGAAGGAAAACTCTCTACCAGGATATCGCAATCCTGGGCAAGCGCTGTGAGTAGCCGCGCCCCAACCTTGGTCTCCAGGTTTAGGGTTACGCCCCTTTTTGATTGGTTGAGGGAAAGGAACAAAGCGCTTTCACTTTGGCCGGCGTCATTGGGCAACCACGGGCCGGCGCCCCTGGAGACGTCTCCAGAGCCCGGCCGCTCGATCTTCAAAACCTGCGCGCCCAGATCTGCCAGCAACCGGGTGCACAGGGGCCCTGCCACCCCTTCGCTCAGGTCCAGTACCGTTACATCGCCCAATACAGTGCCGATGTCCAACGTGTCACCACCGCATACTGAAGCTAACCAATGGGACGGTCACAGGATACACGAAAAAAATGGTGCCTGGCAAAGCAGAAGTAAGCGCATGTGGTCCAGTCTAAAGGGATGGCGGTGTATGCTCAGGCATGATTTTCCCGGTGTTTCATGACACCCTCCCACGTTATTCACTCAATTAATTTGGCGAATTCAGGAATTTCCGCACCGTACCCACACGTTTTATTCGGCACAGAATGGGTTATATATTTCCAAGCAAGCAATTCCTCCAAATTTTTGAAGAGAAACGTCTTGGCAGATGACTAGCCCAGAAAATAAAGTTTTGGTGGTGGAAGATGACCCGGCGATGCTGCGGTTCATTCGCCGCACCCTGGAAGTCGACGGGCACATTGTCGTGACTGCCGCCAACGGCTTGGATGCATTGGACCAATTCCGGCGCCAGCCGGCCAACCTGGTGGTGTTGGACATCGGCATCCCTCACATCGACGGGCTTGAGGTTTGCCAGCTAATTCAGACTATTCACCCGGTGCCGGTCATCATGGTTACCGCCAGGGGAGACGACGAAGACATAGTACGGGGCTTTGAGGGTGGCGCGGAGGACTATTTGGCTAAACCCTTTTCCGGCGGCGTGCTGTGCGCCCGGGTAAATGCCCTGTTGCGCCGCAGCCAGCAATGGCCGGAGCAGAAGATCGGTAAATTCGAGTGCGGGGAGATCGTACTGGACCAACAGGCCCGCCGGGTTACGCGCAACGTCCAAGCGCTGCACCTGACGCCCACGGAATATAAGCTGTTCACCCTGCTGGCCCGTTATCAGGGAAAGGTCCTCACGGCCAATCAGATTTCCGCCGAAGTCTGGGGCTCCGAATCCGCCAGTGACCATCAGATGCTCCGCACCCACATCGGGCGTTTACGGAAGAAAATCGACCCCGGTCTTTCCGGCCACTCCCTCATCTCCACAGAAAGGGGTGTGGGATACTGGTTGGACTGCCCAGACTCTTTCGGCTGATCGGCCATTTGTTTTGCCATCACCGGCCACTGTTATCATGCCGTCGCCATCATCGATTTCTAGCCGCTGGGCTGGCCCTGCGCCGAACCCGGTAACGTTTCTCCGAACGCCGGCGGCCGCCAGCGCTTTTCTTCGTCACGGTCTTGTTATATTCCACACCCGTGTTGTTACATTATCGACATCTACCGCAACGGGATTTCAGTTAAGTTCAAGTGGGAAAACGCATCTCAAATCACCAACCGCGCCAGGCGTAAACGGCCGGAACTTCTCATGTCCGGAGTACTTCCAAGGCAGGGCCAACACCATCAAGAAGTAAACGGATGAGAGGGAGCATACGACAAAAACTAACTCTTTCGTTCTTGCTAGTTGCTCTGCTAGTAGTCAGTCATGTTTGGAATCGAAGGGATAGAGGCGGTGAAGTTTGCCCCTGGCGTCCTGGGTGTTGAACCGCCAGTTAATGGTGGCTCGGGCGGCATTTCGCTCCGTGACCAGGGCCTGGA
>DAOUHE010000030.1:0-48506 GCA_034428715.1 Dehalococcoidia bacterium
GCAATCAGATGAACAGTCAAAAGAGAGGAGGTGGCTGCCAACCAGAGCATTGGTAGACCTTGGAAAGACAGCGGGACCCTCACTTAACATTGCTCCAATACTGTCCAACTGATGGGGTCCACCTTAATCGACAGCCCAGCATGAGCTTGGGTTGGTCAATATTTCATCGAACCCAAATGGTCTGATAGTAATTGGGCGATCTCAATCTTTGAGCGTTGAGGACAGGAGAAAACTAACGACCATCGAGAATGATAGCCCCAAGTTGAAGATTATGACTTATGACGATGTCTATGAAAATGCTAAGGCGGTAATTGAAAACCTGCTCGGAACTTTATGGTTCGGAAACAGCAATACGCAAATATACTATTTGAAAGACGCCCAAGAATGATGAGGGAGCGCCGTCAAAAAACCTACAGGTTCCGCCGACAGCTGACGACCCCGAAAGAGGATTCCCATTTTTCATCGTGGGAATTTCCGGTTTCACCAAGTTCAATTGGGGTCCCGGATTATAAGCTGGCAGATCGTCTAGAGCGGAAGATTAACCTAGTCCGTTGGCCTGGCGTTGAGCTTCTAGATCACCAACTGGCTTCCACATAAGAACACCCCCGTCCAGATCTGGACGGGGGGTTGGTTGCCAAAAGATCTGGTCGGGGTGAGTGGACTCGAACCACCGGCCTCTTCGTCCCGAACGAAGCGCGCTAGCCACTGCGCTACACCCCGAGCCTGCCCGCGACTGTGGTTAAAACTGGGCAGGCATTATTATACCTCAACCGGGCAGTCGATTTCGGCATGACCGAAATATGGACCGCAGTTTATTGGACCGCCTGCATCTCCTGAATCTTTTGCGCCAGGAATCGTTGGTTAATTACCCCGGTCCAAGTGTTGAAAATGGTTCCGTCGGGGTTGATGAACACGGTGGTGGGCATTCCCAAGACCTTGTAATCCCGAACCACACCGCGGTCCTCGGTGAAACCGGCGGGATAGGTAATATTCAGCTCCCGTAAGAGGTTTTCCGCATCCTGCTGGCTACCCAGGCCCATGAACTGGCCTATGTCCACGCCAATCAGGGTCACGTCTTCTTTGTTAGCGTCGTAAAAGGCCTGCAGGTCGGGCATCTCTGCCCGGCAAGGCGGGCATAGGCCCGCCCAGAAATTCAAGATGACCGGTTTTCCGTCCAGTTGATGGATATTGAGGTGCTTTCCGCCCGGTTCAGAGCCACCCTGGAATAGCGAGAATGAGAAATCGGGCGCCCGCTCCCCGGAGGTAGAACCGCTAGAGGTCACCCCCACAATGATGGCAATGGCCACGATCACCAATGCCACCGTCGCCAGTCCACCGGTAATCATCTGGTTGCGCTTTTGCTTGGCGCTGGCTTGGGCTGAAGAGGCGGCAACTTGCCTTTGGACTCGATTCCTTGCCATGGTCGTAACCTCCGTAAATCAAAAAGACCGTTGTGTTCTTATAGCTTAGATGAAGAGACTTGGATTGGGGTTCGGCGTTTTTAAATCGACTTTGCTATTGGGAGTGGAATTGCCAGATTTGCCAGGATGATCAGGCTTGATTGATATACGCCGGGGAAAAGTGGCTGGTTTCGCTACCGGTCTCGCTATAGGTAGTGGCGCTGGATCTCGGAGGTGTATCTCATTCCCAATAGGTGGTGATTTTGGTCCAGCCACCGGCTCAACGGCGTCGGACACGTGGGCGGATCATGAGAGACCAACAAGCCTGCCATCAAACCTTTGATCTCGTCCTTAGTGAGGACCACATCCCTGACGAGAAGATTCATCATGGTGGCGAAACCCAGCAGGACCGCGGGCGGCACGTGGACCAACCTGCTTTTGCTCTGGACCTTATCCGCCACCGTTGCCACGAATTCGCCGTAGTTGTACGTCTCCGGGCCTGCCGCGTCCATCACCTTGCTGATGGTTTCCTGGCCTGCCGCCACTGCCAGGTCCGCCAGGTCTTCGACGAAAACCGGCTGCACCGGGTAGTTTCCGGTCCCGCTGACGGGGAATACCGGGGACTTCCTAAGGAACCAGGCAATATTGTTGAGCAAGATGTCTTCAACGCCAAATACCAGGGTCGGCCGTATGATCGCGTATTCCAGGCCTGAACGGATGATCGTCTGCTCCACCAGGGCTTTGCCGCGGAAGTAGGGCAATTCAGAATCAATTGAAGGGTTGGTGATGCTGATGTGAACCAATTTGCGGACGCCCGCAGCCCGGGCAGCATCGATCAGCGCTTGAGAGTTCTCCACGGCTAGATCGAAGGTTGACCGGCCACTGGCGAAGCGAATCCAATAGGTGTTGTAGAGGGTGGTGGCCCCTTGAAGGCTTTCCGCGAGTTTTTGGGGGTTCGTGAACTCGTAAGGGCGGATATGGACCGGGTCTAAAAACGGGTTTTGCCGCTGCGGGTGATTGGTCAGAGTGGTGACCGATTTGCCCATTGCCAGGAGACGTTGGGCGATGTATTTCCCGGTGTAGCTAAATGCGCCGGTGACAACGTTGATCCCCGCATGATCTTTAACATCATCATCCGGCGGCCGTTTCATCTATTAGACTCTAGGGCGCTATTGATCTGACACTGTTTGTGGCGCCGGCAGATTTCGCAAGCTGTCTTGAAAGGCTTGGAACCGCCGGACGATGATGGTCAACCGGGCAAGCCAATTCTCTCCCAACTGGCGCACCGAGAGTTGAATCTGCTGGTTTCCCACCCTAGAGGCAGGGCCGAGCGCCTTTTGCAGCGGTACCCTGGCGCCGCCCACGGGCACCGACAATGCCAGGTCGATGGAATCGCCCTGCTGGACCACCGATTCGATCCCCACCGACCCGGCAAGCGCCCGGAAGCCGGCCAGAACCAATAGATTTTCCGTTTCCGCCGGAAGGGGGCCGAACCTGTCTCGCAACTCTTCCCGAAGTTCATCCACCTCTTTTTGGTTTTTGAGGCGGGCGATGCGCTGGTAGACCGCCAGGCGGGATGGAAGGTGCTCCATGTAGCTATCCGGGATACGGGCCGGCAGCGGCAATTCCAGACGAGGCAACCCGGAGGAGGTGAGGCCGTCATCGTCAGAGCCTTCGCCTAAGCCTTCGATTTGTCGCTGCTTTAACTCTTCCACCGCCTGGCTGAGCAATTGGCTGTAAAGTTCCAGACCCACGTCGTGGATGTGGCCGCTCTGGGCCGATCCCAAAAGATTGCCGGCGCCCCGAATCTCCAGGTCGCGCATGGCGATGCGGAAACCCGAGCCCAACTCTGATGCTTCCAAGATGGCCTGGATACGTTTTTGGGCTGCTTCGGTTATGCGGCGGCCAGGGGGCAGCATCAAATAGGCGTAGGCGCGGTGCTCACCCCGGCCCACTCTGCCCCTTAGTTGGTAAAGTTGTGACAGGCCAAACCTGTCGGCCCGGTCCAGGATCAAGGTGTTCACGTTTGGCAGGTCCAAGCCCGATTCGATGATCGTCGTGCATACCAAAACGTCGGCCTCGCCGCCGGCGAAGGCCAGCATCACGTCTTCAAGTTCCGATTCGTGCATCTGCCCGTGGCCCACCAGGATGCGGGCCTCGGGCACCAGTTTCGCCAGTTCGGCCGCTGTTTGTTGGATGGTTTTCACCCGGTTATGCAGGAAAAACACCTGTCCGTTGCGCTCCAACTCGCGGAGGATGGCCTCTTTGATCACCTCCTCGCTGTACTCCGAGACGAAGGTCTTCACCGGCAGGCGGGCTTCTGGGGGAGTGTCCATGGTGCTCAGGTCACGCATACCCGAAAGGGCCTGGTTCAGCGTCCGGGGAATTGGGGTTGCGCTCAGGGTCAAAACATCGACCTCTTTGCGCAGTTGTTTCAGCCGTTCCTTATGGGCGACGCCAAACCGTTGTTCTTCATCCACCACCGCCAAGCCCAGGTTTTTGAAGCTGACGTCTTTTTGAAGCAGGCGGTGGGTGCCGATGACAATGTCCACCGAGCCGTCTTTTAGGCCCGCGACCACCTCTTCCTGCTCTTTGGGGGTTCGGAAGCGGCTTAGGACTTCGACCCGCACCGGGTATGGGCTGAGGCGCTCGCTAAAGGTGGCATAATGCTGCTGGGCCAGCACGGTGGTGGGCACCAATATTCCCACCTGGAGGCCGTCGTTCACGGTTTTGAACGCGGCCCTCAGGGCAACCTCGGTCTTGCCATAGCCCACGTCGCCGCAAATGAGGCGGTCCATGGGTTTGATGATCTCCATGTCCGATTTCACCTCTTCGATAGCCTTGGCCTGGTCTGGGGTTTCTTCGTAGGGAAAAGAGTCTTCCAACTCTTGTTGCCAGGTGGTATCGGGACTGAACTCATGGCCCCGAGCGGCCTGCCGGGCGGCCTGGAGCTTCAGCAACTCTTCGGCCAGATCCTTGGTGGCCCCTTTAACCTTTGCTTTGATGCGAGACCATTCGGCCGTGCTCAGCCGGGTCAGGTTGGGCGGCTGGTCTTGGGAACCGATGTAGGCGGTTACCCGGTCAAGGTGGTCGGTGGGCACGTAGAGCTTGTCGTTTTCGGCATATTCTAGAACCAAAAACTCTTTCTCCTCCTCGCCCTCGCCCATGCGGTGGGTGCCGGCGAACCGGGCCACACCGTGATCGATGTGGACCACGTAGCTGCCGGGCGTTAGATCGGTCAAAACGATATCGGGTCCGGTTTCGGCTCGCCTGGCCCGGCGATACCGGCGTTCTTTGACCGTGCCAAACAACTCGTGGTCGGTGAGCAACGCCAGAGAAAATCTGTTCCCGTCCGGTCCGGCGGCCGCATTCACGTTCCACCCCTGGGGCAGCGAACCGGCCAGCACCCTTACACCGCCGGCATCGGGCAGATCGTCTATGGTGTCGGCAACCGCGACCCCAATACCGTCCTGCTCCAGGATTTCGGCCACCCGGCGGGCGTGTTGAGTCACCGCCACCACTGCCTTGCCTTCCGCCTGGTGACGGCGCACGTCGCTGGCCAGTTGCTCCAACCGGCCGTAGTAGGTCACCGCCGGCTGGAAGATATGATCCTCTTCATCGCTGACCCAGCTTTGCAAGGGGATCGATTGGTGATCCCGCATCGCCTCTTGGAATTGAGTCCAGGCCTGGTAGGGCGAAGGAAACCGTTGAGGCAACTCGCCCCGCTCTTCCCGGGTGGCGCGCATCCGCTGGAACCTCTCCTCCAATTCCAACGCTTCCGCTTCGATCTGGCTGTCCCTCTCCAAGATCAGAAATGCGTTCTGCGGCAGATATTCCAATAGACAGTTATGGTTCAAAAGCCCGTTATAAAACGCTAGAGTTTCGCTGTTGGGAGTGGCAAACAGGGCCACCAGCTCATCTTCAAACCGGTCCCGGATTTCGTTTTTGCAACGTCTGAAATCCAACTGGGAGATGATGTCCTTCACCCGATCCGAAGCTGATTTATGGGGCAGTTGCTCCCTGGCGGGAATCAGGTTGACGGACTGGACTTCGGCCACCGAACGCTGGGAGTAAGGGTCGAAGCTACGAATAGTCTCGACCTCGTCGTCGAAAAGCTCGATGCGGTATGGCGATAATGCATTGGTGGGGAACACGTCAATGATCCCCCCACGTTGGCTGAAAGAGCCGGGCGACTCCACCAGGGGCTCGTTGTGGTATCCCAGATCCACCCACTGGGCCAGCAATTCGTTGAGACGGACTCGTTGCCCCACGGAGACGCCCGCAGACTGGGAAGCCATGATGGATGGCGGAAGGGTTAGCCGCAGGGCCGAGCCTATGGACGCCACCACCAGGGGAGGAAGCATATCCTGGCCATCTTGATGTTCGTCGGATCCGTTGCCACCATATCCGCTACTGCCGAGCCCATTATCAATAGCAGCCAAAGCTGCCATGGCGGCCAGCCTTTGGTTCCCGGTATGGGAATCCACCGCCAGCCTTTCGAAGGGAAGAACCTCGGGTTCGGGCAACAGATAGGCCGGAGCGTCTTCGCCCAGGTAGGTCAATAGCTGATCGTGAAGCCGGCGGGCGTCTTCGGGCCGGGGCGTGAGGACCAAGATCGGCGCTTGAAGCTGACACCACAAAGCGCCGATGTAGGCCGGACGGGCACCCGGACGAACCGTCACCGGCGACACCGGCCCTACAGACTTTGATCGGTGAATCTCGGACAACTGTTTCTGGTAAGCCGGGTTGGCGGCTACGGCCGAAAGCAAGCCTTTTAACGGCATGTGAAAATTTGCCTCGCAGACTGTGGGTTTTCGCCAAAGCCGGAGTCTTTGCAAAATGTGAAAGGGAGGGCCCGATTGGTGAGATCGATCTTCAGTTTAGTCTTCATCTACCTCTATATTGGTTGTTAGATCGTTTAGGTGTGACCGGCAGCCCGTGTTTACCCGTTTCGTCAAATAACCCCGAAAGGGGCTCGCCCAAAAAGGGCGGCCCTTACGGACTAATTGTATTGCCTTCTGACCCGGTGGACAAGGTTGCCGGCCAAGTCTCCATCCGCGTCATGATATAATGAACTCCCTGTTTCGCACAGTTTGATTCTCGTATCCGGCGCCTTTGAGAAGGTCGGTTTCCATGCCTGCCGCACGCCGGTCTCCGGCAACAACCATGGTCCAAAAAGAAACTCCCCCACAACTTCGTTACCGCCGTATCGTGGTCAAAGCCGGCACCAGCGTCTTGACCAGCGGTTCTGAGTCGAATGGCCTCGACTCTTCGGTGGTGGCCGGTCTGGTGAGCCAGATCTGTTGGTTGAAAGAGCACGGGGCCGAGGTTTTGTTGGTCACCTCCGGCGCCATCGCGGCCGGCCGGCAAGCCTTGCATCAGGCCACCGCAGTTTCTGGTAGGGAACAGCCGGAAAGGGACATAATCTCCCGGCAGGTATTGGCGGCCGTGGGGCAAAGCCGGCTGATGCATACCTACCAGCAATTGTTTGATTCCATGGGGTTCCAGGTGGCCCAAACGTTGCTGACCATCAACGACCTGTCTGACCGCCAATCGTATCTGAACGTCGGCAATACTCTCACGGGGCTGTTGGAACTGGGGGTTATTCCCATTCTCAACGAAAACGACGTGGTGGCGGTGGACGAGATCGGAGAGGTTTTTGGTGATAATGACCGCCTTTCGGCGCTGGTTGCCAACCTGGTGGACGCCGATCTTCTGGTGATCCTCACCGATATCGAAGGACTATTCACCGCGGACCCCAACCAGGACCCTTCCGCTACCCTAATCCCGCTGGTGAACGGGGTGGACGAGAATATCGAAGCCCTGGCCGGGAAAGAACTCAACCCCTGGGCCAGAGGCGGAATGCCCACCAAGCTGGAAGCCGCCCGGCTGGTCACCGCATCCGGCGTGGCGATGGTGATGTGCCGGGGCACGGACCATGACGCCGTCCTGAAGGCGGCCCGAGGCGAGCCCATCGGAACGCTGTTCCAACCGGCCGCGGAGAAACTGGAGGCCCGCAAGCGATGGATGCTGGGCGCTATCTCGCAAAAGGGTGAAGTACGTGTGGATGCCGGGGCATCTAAGGCGGTTCGGGAGTCGAACCGAAGCCTGCTTCCGGCGGGCATCAAAGCGGTTGATGGAGAGTTCCGCCGGGGAGACATCATTTACATCGTCGATTCCGAAGGCCGGCGCATGGCCTGCGGCATCGCAAACTACCGGTCGGGAGACATAGCCCGAATCCTGGGCGTTCAATCTGGCCAGATTTGGGGCATCCTGGGGTACGACTACGGCCAGGAGGTGGTTCACCGGAATAACCTGGTGCTGCTATAAGCGAAGAACGCGGGTGGCCGCAGAGAGGTCTCGTGAAAGTAATCGCTGACATCGGACTAAACAGAGACGGGTTTCAAGAAATCGAGTTTCTTGTGGACACGGGTTTTTTTACACTTTCCTCCCCAGCGATTTGGCTGAATCCATGGGAATCGATTTCCCGGTGACCTCTCGCGTTGTCTTGGCTGACAGCCGGGAGGCCGAGGTTCGTGTTGGGGTGGCCTATCTTCGCTTGGAGGACCGGGAAGGCGGAATCATGGTGGCCACCATGAATGTTCCGATGCCGTTACTGGGAGCCAGCGCTCTGGAGATTCTGGGCTTGAAGGTGGACCCAGTGACTGAGGTTTTGGAGCACTCCCGGCCCTTTGGTCCCTCGGCATTGGCAGGGCTCGTTGCGTTCGCGGATACACATTAAGAAGTCAGTTTTAAAGAAGGCCAGGCTTGACTGAGGTCGACCCGTTGAAGCTTAAAGGACCGGATAATGTCACAACGAGCTACGATAAAGAGGCAGATGTCCTTTAGATTTCTTTTGGCAAGCCACAGCCATAGCTAACTTTGGATTTGGGTGGCGGACTTTTTGCGCGGTACGTCGAAGAGGCGGGTGAAATCACCGGATTTACCCTCTTGGGCGGTTCAGAGGTAACAAATACAAGAGGTTAATGAATTGAGCACCTTCCAATTCCCGATTCAAATTGGAGATCAAAGCCGGGAAGTGTTCGAGTTTCTCGACGCTTTGGTTGACACTGGGGCGAGTTATACGTTGATCCCCAGAGAGGTCATGGAGCGCCTGGGACATGTGCCCACACATCAACGGTCGTTTCGGTTGGCCGATGGGACGGTCGTTGAACTGGGATTGTGCCAAGCGCCGATTTGCATAGGTGAAGAGACCGCCATTGTGTCCTGCGTTTTTGGCGACGAAGCCAGTGAACCAATGTTGGGGGCAACCGCCCTTGAAGAATTCGGCCTGGGGGTCGACCCTATCAACCACACCTTAATCCCAATCGTTTTGTATCTTCTGGGATTTGGTCAGGAGTAACATGGCGACCACGACAATCGATGAACTTGCGGTTATGGGGCAGGCGGCCAAAAAGGCTGCTCGTCAGCTTGCCCGTATGTCAACACAAGTCAAAAACCAGGCGCTTCTGAATATTGCCGAGGCCTTGGAAGCGCGGCAAGGCGATCTGCTGATTGAAAATGATAAGGACTACGAAACGGCAAGGGCCAACGGGCTCAGCGAGTCTCTGCTGGACCGCCTGCAGTTAACCGCAGACCGCATCGAAGGGATGGCCGCCAGTGTGCGTGATGTGGCCGCTCTGCCCGACCCGGTGGGGGAAAACATTGACATGACCACCCTTGCCAACGGCTTGGTGGCCGGCCGGCGGCGGGTGCCCCTGGGTGTGATAGCCAGTATTTACGAAAGCCGGCCCAACGTGACCATAGATATTGCCGCGCTTTCGTTGAAGGCCGGCAATGCCTGCATCCTGCGCGGCGGTAAAGAGAGCCTACACTCCAACGTCGCCCTTTCGGACCTAGTGCGGGCATCTATCGAAAGCGGGGGCATCCCCGCCGATGCCGTCCAGTATGTGGACAACCCCGACCGCTCGTTGGTGGACGCCATGTTGAACATGAAGGAATACATCGACTTGCTGGTTCCTAGGGGCGGCGCCGGGCTGATCAAATTGGTGCAAGAGCGAGCCACCATGCCGGCGGTCACCGGGGGAATCGGCGTTTGCCATACCTACGTGGACCGGATGGCCGACCTGGACAAGGCGGTTGCCATCGTTTACAACGCCAAGGTCCGGCGTCCCAGCATCTGTAACGCGCTGGACACCGTGTTGGTCCACTCAGAGTGCGCTCCCACGTTTTTGCCACGCATGGGCCAGGAGTTGGGAAAAGCCGGGGTTGAATTACACTGCGACCACCGGGCGTTGAACCTTTTGGGCCCCGGCCATGGGCTAAAGGCCATTCCCGCTATTGATGACGATTGGGGACGAGAGTTTCTCTCTTTGACGGCCGCGGTCAAAGTTGTGGATTCCCTGGAAGAGGCTTTAGCGCACATTGAGACCTACGGGTCCGGGCACTCTGAGGCCATCGTCACCGAGGATTATTCCGCCGCCATGAGATTCCTGGATGAGGCGGATGCCGCCGCGGTTTACGTCAACGTCAGCACCCAGTTCACCGACGGCGCCGAGTTTGGGTTGGGCGCAGAGATCGGCATTAGCACCCAAAAGTTCCACGCCCGCGGGCCCATGGGACTTAGAGAGCTTACCTCTTATAAATGGGTGGTCATGGGCAACGGGCAGATTCGCGATTAGGCCGGTGGACCAGGCGAATAGGCTGGCGCGGGAGATAACGGTGGAGGCTGGCAGTGTCTGATTTTACTTTTGAACGCGAGGTTCGGACCCCTTATTCAGAAGCCTACACCATTCAAGAAGCAGGCCGTATGGTCGGGCGGGTGGACATCCATTTTGCCGACGAAATGGTACACGTGGCCGTCGCGGCGGACGAAAGTTTGACTCAAGACGCCATCCAAGAAATCATCGACACCATCGATGAAGACCTCTTGGACGCAGTTGGAATCAGTAGGGAAGGGTTTGTCGTCCACGTCTTTCAGGGCAGGGAGACCGGTGTTTTTGGCGATAAAGAGGGCTTTGGCGAAAACGGCAACGAGCTTTAGCCAACTCTTTAAGTTCGGGCAAATCTGGCTGCGCCCTGGCTAGATACTGTCCAAAACCTCAATCAATTCCGGAACCGGTGGCCGTTGGTGGGGCGAGGCGCCACGAAACTCATATACCATCGATCGGTCCTGGTCCTAAACGAAGTCGCCGCCCAAATTTCCGCGGATCGATTTTCCGGAAGTGATACACGTTTCCCCGAGCCAGCAGGTTGGCGTAGGCCCAAACGGTCCCCGGTGCGAACAGGTCTTTAAGACCGCCGCCCACCAGACCGTAAGCGCAGTAGGTGTCCCTCTGGGGATCGGATAGGACCGGGAAAGGAAGTTGCAACTTCCTGGAAAGTTGGCAGACCCTTTCTGGAAACTCAAAGGATATGGCTACAACGGTCCCTTGCCTGGACTCAATTTCCGGGAAATGCCGCCGCAACTGTGACAGGTGATCCCTTCAGGGAAGTCAAGCTAAATGGCGCAGGAACACCAGAATCAACTTGCGCCCATTAAAATCCGCCAAAGATACATACCTCTTTGGGTGCGAGTCCCCGTACAGGTTCGCGAAAGAGGGCAAGGTGAAACCGGGAGGCCGGAGGAACCGAAGCTGGAGGCGAAACCAACTAGCCCCGTTTTCGCTTGACTGCCTTCACGGCGGCGTCGCGAACGCCTTCGGGAGTCAGGCCATTCTTGTGCATTAACTCTTCGGGTTTTCCCGATTCACTGTAACCCTGCAGGGCCACCATTTCTATGGGAACCGGGTGGTTTTGGCCAATGACCTGCCCAACTATGCTGCCCAAGCCGCCGTGGATGTAGTGCTCCTCGGCAGTGACCACGGCGCCCGTCTCTCTGGCAGCCGCCAGGATCGTGGCCTCGTCGGCGGGCCGCAATGTGTGCATGTTGACCACCCGGGCGTGGATACCAGAATCGGCCAGCAAATCGGCGGCGTCTAGGCCGACCGACACCATCACCCCGGTGGCGATGATGCTGACATCGTTTCCGTGGCGCATCACTTCCGACCGGTCTGGGGTGTACTTATAGTCTTCGCCGTGTATTACCGGGGTGGCGGCGCGGGCCAAGCGGATATAGATGGGACCGTCATTGGCGGCCGCGGCGCGAACCACCTGGGCCGTTTCCACTGCGTCGGAAGGGCAGACCACCGTGAATCCCGATAAGGAGCAGGCTAGGGCTAGATCTTCGATCGCCTGGGCCGACATGCCGTCTTCACCGGTGAGGATTCCCGCGTGGGTGCACACGAGTTTTAGATTCAGATGGGGCTGGGCCACCAGCACCCGCAACTGGTCGAATGGCCGACCGACGCCGAAAACCGAGAATGTGCTGACGAAGGGTATTTGGCCCGATGCCGCCAGTCCCGCGCCCACGGCGATAAGGTTCTGCTCCGAAGGTCCAAAGTCGTAGAAACGATCGGGATATTTGTCACGCCACAGGTGGGTGAATGTAGATACGTTTAGATCGCCGCCCAAGACCACGATTTCGGGAAACTCTTCCGCCATCGACAGCAACGTGCGGCCGTAGGTCTCCCGGTTGGATGCCATCTCTCTCTGTGCCGCCATTAGGCAAGCTCCTCCATGGCCTTCTGATATTCCTCTTGGTTGGGAGCCCGGCCGTGGAAGGCGGGATTATTCTCCATAAAGGAGACCCCTTTCCCTTTGACGGTGTGGGCGATGATCACAGTGGGCTTGGTCCGGCTTCTCTGGGCCCTGGCAATTGCGTCCAGCAGCGGCGGGAATTCATGGCCCGGCGTCTCTACGACGCGCCAGCCGAAGGCCCGCCACTTGGCCGCCAGTGGTTCCAGGGTCATTACGTCATCAGTGAAACGGTCGTTCTGGATGCGGTTGCGGTCGACAATGGCGATGAGATTGCCGGCCTTGTGGTGTGAGGCGGCCATGGCCGCTTCCCAAATTTCGCCTTCATCGCACTCGCCGTCGCCGAGAATGGCGTACACCAGATAGTCTTTGCGGGCCAACCGGGCGGCCAGGGCGCACCCTAAGGCGAAGGACAAACCCATTCCCAGGGATCCGGAGTTCATTTCCACGCCGGGGGTCATGGGATGGGCGTGGCCCTGTAAACGGCTGTTGATCTTCCTAAAGGTAGAGAGTTCCTCCAGGGGGAAGTATCCGGCCCTGGCCAGCACGGCATACAGCCCCGGAGAAGCGTGCCCCTTGCTGAGGATCAACCGGTCCCGGTCGGGCCAGCTTGGATTATCGGCGTCATGGCGCATCGCGCCGAAATACAGGGAGATGAGGATTTCCAATTCCGAAAGGGATCCGCCGGGATGGCCGGTGCCCACGTTGTGGATGGTGGTGATGATGTCCCGGCGCGCTTCCTTGGCCAGAGCCTGTAGCTGTTCAGTGCTATACTCGGGCGTACGGGAACGCCTGATTCGTGATTTCGTGGTTGGGTTATTTTGCGCTCTGGCGGTTGTGGCCAACGTCTCCCCTTTTTCTTGCGGTCGTCTCGGAAATTCCCTGAGCCACCCGTGATTCGGCACAAGATTAAGTGGGAAGACCGGCCGCCCGGTCCGCATGGGCCGATTCAGGGCGAGCAAATTATAAGCCTGTCCCCCAGGCGTGTCTAGGGAGTGCCTAAATGGTTCATCGATGCCGTTGGGGCGCTGGGCGTTTTTTCTGGGGTTTGATCAATGATTGAGGCGATATGGTGTTGGTGATCGATAGTCACTGCCACATTTTCCCAGAGACTTTTTCTCAAAGCCGGGTGGAGCTTTGCCGACGGGACGCGACCTTCGCCGAGTTGTTTTCAGGCATAGGGACCGGCGAGACCACCGGCAGAGCGGCCCGGGGTGAAGCAAGGATGTCAACCTCGGAAACGCTGGTCCGGGCTATGGATTCGGATTGCGTTGCCAGTGCGGTTGTCATGGGTTTGGGCTGGACCGATATGAACCTGGCCCGCGAAGCCAACGACTACATCATCGGGGCGGTGGAAAACCATCCCGGCCGGCTGGTGGGGTTTGGCTCGGTGAGCCTTTCTTGGGGGAAGGAGGCGCTGGCCGAGGTTGAACGTTGCTGGCAAGCAGGCTTAAAAGGAATCGGCGAATTGCATCCCGATACC
Source organism: Dehalococcoidia bacterium (assembly GCA_034428715.1). GTDB lineage: Bacteria > Chloroflexota > Dehalococcoidia > Lucifugimonadales > UBA3495 > Io17-Chloro-G2. Next base: position 13,480 of record DAOUHE010000030.1, read on the forward strand.
CAGGGGTTCGATCTGGATGACAAAGATACCATGGCGCCATTGATGGACCTGGTTGGCCGGCTTGGGATGCCCGTTTTGGTCCATACCTCGGAGCCGGTGGGGCATCAATATCCAGGCAAGGGCCGCACGACGCCGGGCAGGGTGTACCGTTTCATCAAAAATTTTCCAGACAACGTGATCATCTGCGCCCACTGGGGCGGTGGGTTGCCCTTCTACGCCCTCATGCCAGAGGTGCCTGCGGTCTTTAAAAATGTCTATTTCGACACTGCCGCCTCTCCCTTTCTCTACCGGTCCCAGATTTTCAGCACCGCTGCCGAGCTGGTTGGCCCGGAGAAGATCCTCTTTGCCACCGATTTTCCGTTGATCAGCCACCGCAGGGCTATTGACCAAGTGGAAGAGGCCATCCCGGCGGGAAAGGACCGGGAAGCAATCCTCGGCGGGAATGCGGCCCGGCTGTTTGGGCTCTGACGTTCGCGCTGACCATTCCAAAGGAATCGGTCAAGCGCAAAATAATTTAACTTTAGTATTCCCGGGGACGATAGCATTTGGAAGAATTTGAAACGTTGCCTGACTATTTGAAGCCGGGTCTGGCCATTGTTTTGGTGGGCCTAAACCCATCGGATTACTCGGTGCGCCAGGGACACTACTTCGCCAATCCCCGGAACCGGTTTTGGGCCGCTTTGAACCGGTCCGGCCTTGCCGGGAAAGTTCTGGCCCCGGAGTTGGATTCCCAACTGTTGAACTACGGCATCGGGCTGACCGACGTGGTGAAACGCCCGACGCCCCAGGGGTCGGGTTTGAAGGCGGCGGACTATCGCCGCTGGGCTCCGGTGTTAAAAGAGAAAATGCTTGAATACGCGCCGCGCATCGTCTGCTTCCAAGGTGTCATGGGATACGGGCAATATCTTAGGTACGCTGAAGGTTACAAGGAGAAACCGCAGGTGGGGCGCCAAAATCTAACCATAGGGCATTCCCAGGTTTTCGTGGTGCCCAATCCCAGCCCGGCCAACGCCCAGTATTCCCTGGATGACCTGGTGTTCTGGTACCGGGAACTGATCAATCTGCGAACGGAGCTTGCCGATTGAGCGCTTCTGCTAGCCACTTCCGCGCCTTCATCGCGATCGAAGTTCCCCAGGGAGCGCGGCAGATCTTGGCCGAGGCCGTCCGGGAACTGGCCGATCAGGTGCCTGGCAGCGTCCGGTGGGTCGATGCCCAGGGGATTCACCTGACCCTCAAATTCTTGGGGGACACCCCCACACAAGACGCGGGGGAGATCATCGAAGCTTTGAGATCGCCGGTGAATCAGATCTCTACATTTCCACTTAAACTTTCCGGTCTGGGTGTGTTCCCAAACGCCAGGCGCCCCAGGGTTCTGTGGGCGGGTGTCGAAGGCCAGCAAGACTCTTTGGTGAGTCTTCAGCAAAGCGTAGAAGACGTTTTGACCACAATGAATTTTTCCGCCGAAAGGCAGGCTTTCTCGCCCCACCTTACCCTGGGCCGCGTGCGCGACAGGATATCGCCGGGAGCCCGCCGGCGGATCATCCAGGCAATGTCAGCGGCGTCCCCGGCGTCCAAAGTGGTCAGCGAGCCTTGGATGGTTGAGCAGGTTCGTCTGTTCCGAACCACCTTTACACCACAAGGGTCGATCCATACGTCGATGGGCGCCGTGCCGTTGGCCACGGGATGACCGTCGGGCCCCGGAAAATGAGTCGAAAATGATGGAGAAGATTACCAGGACATTGGTTCCCAAGGCACCCTTTGACTTTGAGTTGACCGCCGGGTACCACACCTATTTTCAGGGCCGCTACGGCACCGATTCCCTCGAAGATGGAGTTTACTGGAGGCTGCTGGACCTGGATGGGAATCTGGTGCTGGCATCGGTCACTTCCTTAGGGACCGTGGAATTTCCCCGACTTGAAGTGGAGCTACAGAGCCGGGGGTTGACAGCTGGTGTTGCGGACACCGCCGCCGGCGCGGTTGGATGGCTGCTGGGCATCGATCAGGACCTGGCTCCCTTCTATCATATGGCCGGGAAAGATTCAGCAATGGCCGGCATCATATTCCGTTTTCGCGGGCTGCACCTGCCCCACACCGCCACGGTGTTTGAGGCGCTGGTGCTGGGCATTCTGGGCCAGCAGATATCCACCAGCGTGGCGCGGGTCATACGCACCCTGCTCATCGAAACCTTTGGCCCCCAAGAGAATGTCGAAGGTAAGACCTATTACGCCTTCCCGCGGCCGGAAACCTTGGCGTCGGTTTCGGTGGAAGTGCTGAGGGGCATGAAACTGAGCTGGCGCAAGGCCGAATACGTTCAGGGGATCGCCCAGGCCGCTTTGGATTCCGGCGGTCAAAACCTGGAGGATTTTCGCTTATTGCCCGACGATGAAGTGGTCAAGGCGGCGACGGCGCTTCGAGGCATCGGAAACTGGACGGCCCAGTGGTTGCTGATCCGGGCCCTGGGCCGCCCCAACGGCCTGCCCCTGGGCGACCTGGCCCTGCGAAGGGTGGTGTCTCAACTGTACTATGATGGCGAACCCGTGACAGATGCCCAGGTGGAGGATTTTTGCGAAAAATGGCGGCCCTGGCGAACCTACGCCACCGTTTATTGGTTCACCGGCATGCGAAGGGGCATGGTGTAGGTTGGATCATGAAGCCGACTTGTTTGCTAGACCATATCCCGATAGAATTTTTAAAGGATATACATCAGCTTTCCGAATGATAAGGATTTATTACCAGTCAATCCGAGGAACAGGAGCGATGTGATGGCCACGCCTAAAGAACGATACGTGGTTGACCAAAGTGGCAATCGAATCGAAGTCATCCTTGCTATCAAAGACTACGAGAATTTGCTGGAAGAAATAGAGGAATTGGAAGCGATCAGGGCGTATGACGCGGCCAAAGCCTCCGGAGATGATACACTTTCGATGCATCAAGCCATCGAAGAGATAGAGCGTGAGCGGTGAACGGGTACCCCGTAGTCATCCTCAGGAGAGCCCAACGGGAATTAGCGCAATTATCAACGGGGAATTACGAAAGGGTCCGCGATGCTATCCTTAGACTTGCCGAACAGCCCAGACCGGCCGGCTGCATAAAATTAACCGGCAGGGAGGGATGGCGCCTTCGAGTTGGGTCATACCGGGTGGTTTACGAAATCGACGACTCTGAACAACGAGTCGTAATTCCAAGTCGGTCATCGGCGGGACGTCTACCGGTGACAGGTCACGGCGTTTGCCATAATAGCCCAGCGCCCGCCCCTACCGGAACATGTTCATCAGCGCTTTGGGGTTGCGGCTGCGGGATAGCTGTTTGACCATCTTTTGTGTCTGCTGGAACTGCTTCAATAGCTGGTTGATGTCCTGGGGGGTGGTGCCGCTGCCCAAAGCGATGCGGCGGCGGCGGCTTCCTTTTATCAGGTCGGGGTTGTGCCGCTCCTCGTAGGTCATGGAGCGGATGATGGCCTCCACCCGGCCCAGTTGCTTGTCGTCCAACGCTCCCGCCGGCAGCTTGCTGGCCATCCGGCCCATTCCGGGGATCATCTCCATGATTTGGGTCAACGAGCCCATCTTCTTGACGCTCTGCAATTGCTGTAAGAAGTCCTCCAGGTCGAAGGTGGCCTGGCGGAACTTTCGTTCCATCTCCTTGGCCTGGTTCTCGTCCATCGTCTCCTGGGCTTTCTCGATGAGGGTCAACACATCGCCCATGGCCAGGATGCGGGAGGCCATCCGGTCGGGATGAAACTGTTCCAGGGCGTCGGGACGTTCGCCCATTCCCACGAATTTGATTGGAACGCCAGAAACTCGGGTCACCGACAGGGCAGCACCGCCCCGGGCGTCGCCGTCCATCTTGGTCAGGATCAGACCGGTGAGGTCCAGCCGCTGGTGGAACTCCTGAGCAGCGTTGACGGCGTCCTGGCCGGTCATGGAGTCCAGCACCAACAGGATCTCGTGAGGTGAGACCGCCTTCCTAACATCCTGCAATTCCCTCATCAACTCGTCGTCGATATGGAGGCGGCCTCCGGTGTCGATGATGGCCCAATTCAGCCCTAGCTGCTTGGCTTTTTCCAGTCCGTTCTTGGCGACTTGCACCACCGTGGAGGCCGCCGGGTCTTCGGAATACACGGGAATGTCCAACTGTTTCCCCAGGGTTTCCAACTGTAGTATAGCCGCGGGCCGCCTCAGGTCCGCCGCCACCATCAGCGATTTATGGCCTTGCCGCCGCAGGTTCAGCGCCAGCTTGGCGGCCGTGGTGGTCTTGCCCGAACCCTGCAGGCCCACCAGCATCAGGGCGGCGGTCGCCTCGCTGGGATGCGTCACCTGGTGGTCGCCCCCGCTGAGCAGGCTGGTGAGCTCTTCGTGGACGATCTTCACCACCTGTTGGCCCGGAGTCAGGCTTTCTAAAACGTCGTTGCCCAGGGCCCTTTCTTTGACGGCGGCCACAAAGTCCCGGGCCACCCGGAAATTAACGTCGGCCTCCAACAACGACCGGCGCACCTGCCCCAAGGCTTCGTCAATGTCCTTCTCGGTGAGGCGGCCCTTACTGGTCAGCCGCGAGAAGATCCCGGTGAGTTTATCGGTCAGGTTGTCAAACATGGGTTAGTTTCCTTACAAGAATACCAATGTTGCCGTGGGGAAGGTGGTATTTTAGCTCAGGCGGCCGGTTACTTCGGCTGGGAATTTAGCCCCATTTAGATGGTATCCCAATCCTTATAACATAACACAGAAATAGATCGCCGCAGGAAAGCCAAAGGGATGGTCGAATTAAGCGGACCCCGGCTGGGAAAAGACAGTGTTGTGTTGTAATGGGTCGCGACCCAGCCAAGGGGCCTTGCCGGGATTGTATGGCCGGTCTGAGACTAGGGTCAAGCCGGATAGCCTATGCTAAAATGGCCGTGCCCGCGGGCGTGAGGGATGCAGTGTTAGGAATGTATTGCAGGGGCGATGTCCAGCGGCGCATTCCCAAGATTCTTCTTTTGGTACTGGCAATGCTTTGATACCCCTGCGCTTGGACATCCAAAACTTTCTTTGCTACCGGGAAGGCGTGCCCACGCTGGACTTCACCGGTATTCACCTGGCTGGTCTTTGCGGGGGGAATGGCCACGGTAAATCGGCTTTGTTGGACGCCATCACCTGGTGTCTTTGGGGGAAGGCACGGGGGAAGACCCAGGACGAGTTGATCTCCTTCGGCGCCGACGAGTGCCGGGTGCAATTGGAATTCACCTCCCGGAACGAGAGCTACCGGGTGATCCGCAGCCACTCCCGGGGCGGCGGCCGTCGGCGGCAAGGCGCGTCAGACCTCCAGTTGCAGCTATTGGACGGCGAACATACCCAGCCCATCACCGGCAACACCATCCGCGAAACCCAGGCCAAAATAGAGCAGACCGTGGGCATGGACTACGACACCTTCATCAACACAGCTTTTCTGCTCCAAGGAAGGGCCGACGAATTCACCAACAGGCCGCCCCGGGAACGGCAGGCGGTACTGGCCAAGATTCTGAGTCTGGAAACCTACGATCTGCTGCAGGACCGCGCCCGGAGCCGGTATGGAGAGGCGGCTGCCTCCACTGCGGAGCTGAGCGGCCGGTTGGGCGAGATGCGCCGTCAGATCGAAGAGATCGGCGACCCTGCCGAAGAATTGGCGGGCATCGGGCTGCATCTGGCGGCGTTGGATGGGCAGCTGGACGAGAAAAGAAGGGAAACGGGGGAACTGCGGGAACAGGTGAACCTGCTGGGAGTCCGACGGGGCCTTCTGCCTGCGATGCAAGAACGAACCAATGATATCCGCCGGGACGTTGTCCAGTTGAAGGCGGCGGTAGGATCCTCTCAGCGCCGCGTCAAACAGTTTCGGGATGTGATACAGCAGGGCGATGCCATCAGAATTGGAGCGGCCCGCTTGGCCGAAGCCCGAAGCCAACTGGATGCTTTGGAAAAGTCCCGCTTGGAACACGACCTCATGATTCAGAAGAGAGACCCGTTGGTCATGGCCATCCAAGAGGCCCGAGTCCGTCTAGAAGCCCAGATCGAAGGTTTGCGCGTCCGGGTGGCAAACGAGCTCCCCGCCAAGGCGGCGGCCGAGCCTGAACTGGCGGCGGCATTGGCCGAGGCCCATACCAGAGAAAAAGAATTACAAGATCAAGGTCGGGAGGTGGCTGGCCTGCGCGAACAAGTCCGGTCCCTGGCCACCGAGATCGGCGAGTCTCAAAGCACCGCTCTGCGGTACGAGTCCGAAGGCAAAGAGCTGAACCTCAAACTGGAGATATTGCAGCGGCCGGGACAGGAAAACGCCCTTTGCCCCCTGTGCCAATCACCGTTGGACCTGGATAGCTGTGGCCGCCTGGAGCAAACCTACGCTGCCCAAGTGGCAGAGAAACGAAACCTGTACCGGAAGAACCAGTCGCGTCGAAAAGCCTTGGAATCCCGGCGGGAAGAGTTTGAGCGGAAAACAGTTTCAAGGGAAAAGGCCCTGGCTGAGGCCCAACGGGAATGCGCTCTCAAGATACAGGACCTGCAGCGCAAGATACTGGAATCTCGTCAAGCCCAACAGGAACTGGATGGGGCCAAAGCCCAGTTGGATTCCGCCCACGAAATGCTGGAATCGTCGGGATACGCGGTAGACGAACAGGCGAATCTTGCCCTGCTGGATGAGCGAATCCAGGCGTTGGATTACGATGGCCGGGCCCGGCAAACGGCCTACCAGCAGACGCGGGAGCTTCAACCCTTTGAACAGCAGGAGAGACAGTTGATCCAGGCCCTAGAGTCCCTTCCCCAGGAGGAGGAGGGGTTGGCCCGCACGGTGGACATGATGGCCCGCCGGACCAAGGAGATGGACCAGCAAACCCGGGAATATCAGGCCGAAACCGAGGCGATCACCGAATTGCCCCAGTTGGAAGCCAAGCTGGCAGAGTCCAGCCGGGTTGTGCGTGTCTTGGAAGACCAACGAGAATCCGCAGTGGCCAGGCAGGGTTATTTGAGGGGCCAATCGCTGCGCCGCGATGAACTCGGCGAGGAGGAAAAACAGGGCGCACAGCGGCTTAAAGGGCTGGAGGAAGATCAAGGGATCTACCAGGAGTTGACCAACGCCTTTGGGCGCCGCGGCGTTCAGGCGATGCTAATCGAGACGGTGGTTCCCAGGCTGGAAGAGGAGACGAATATACTTCTGGCCCGCATGACCGACAACCGCATGCACGTAAAGCTGGAGACCCAGCGGGAGAGGGCCAGCGGCCAAGGCGAGCCCATTGAGACCTTGGAGATCAACGTCAGCGACGAATTGGGCCCCCGCAGCTACGAGATGTATAGCGGCGGAGAGGCTTTCCGGGTAAACCTGGCCATGCGCATCGCCCTCTCCAAGGTCCTCGCCCAAAGAATCGGCGCTCCTCTGCCAACCCTGTTCATCGACGAGGGTTTCGGCACCCAAGACGCCGCCGGCCGGGAGCGGATCCTGGATGTCATCGGCGCGATACAAGACGACTTCGAAAAGATCATCGTCATCACCCACCTTGAAGACATGAAAGATATGTTCCCGGTGCGTATAGAGGTCCAAAAAGACGGCGACGGCTCCACATTTTGGCTCAGCTAGCCGGGACCGGACCGGCCAGGCATTCCTGGTCTCTTTGGCAGCCGAATCGGGAGCGGGTTGAATGACCGGTCAGAATGATTTGGATATAACGGTTAGGCGGGCGGTTGACTCGGACCTCGAAACGATAGTCGGGTTCAACGCTTCCATGGCCGAGGAGACCGAAGGCAAAACCCTGGACCTGGAGCGCTTGAGGGCGGGCGTGGCAGCGGTCCTCGCGGATGACCGGCTGGGTTTTTATCTGGTGGCCGAAATCAGGGATCACGTTGCTGGCCAGCTGATGATAACCACCGAGTGGAGCGACTGGCGCAACGCCTACTTCTGGTGGATCCAGAGCGTATACGTGGCGCCAGAATTCCGGCGCCAGGGTGTGTACCGGGCACTGGACGGTCACGTCAGAACCGAGGCGGGTAAACGGTCCAATGTGTGTGGACTGCGGCTGTACGTGGACCGGGACAACCGGGTGGCCCAGGCGGTATATGCCGGCTTGGACATGCAACATTCCGATTACGACATGTACGAGATCGACTTTACTCTTTAAGTGAGGAGCCCCCTGGGATGAAATGGACCTGTATTATTCTTTTACTGTTTTGGACAAAAACTAAAATCTCCCCAAACCCCCTTTGCAAAGGGTGGCCGGCGCTCCCCATTTAGCATGAGGGCAATCATGTGCCATTCGGTAAACGAGCGAAATCTCCCCCTTTCGCAAAGGGGGATTTCCAGGTCCTCTCCAAGAACGGGTCAAATCGAGGAAGTACCCCAGGGGAACCACTGTCAGCTCAACTAAAGGAGAATAACCCATGCTGCCAGAAAACATACGGGCGTTCGTAGCCGGCACTAACAGAGGCGTCTTGACCACCTTCCGCCGGGACGGGGCAGCCCAGATGAGCATCATAACCTGTGGTCCTTACCGCGATGGTGTCGCCTTTACCACGACCGCCAACCGGGCAAAGCTGCTGAACGTCCTGCGAGACCCACGGTGTTCCTTGCTGATTTCCAACGAGAACTGGTGGGGCTTCGTGGTTCTGGACGGCCGGGCCCAGATCATATCCGCCAGCAACACCGGCGCTGATGAATACCGTGACGCCCTGCGGGACGTATACCGCACCGCCGCCGGGGAGGAGCATTCCAACTGGGAGGAGTACGACCAGGCCATGCGCGACGACAAACGGTCTGCCGTCATCGTGATCCCAGACCGGATATACGGGACTAGCGCGTAGGGCGGGCCTTTCCTACCGCTGACACTTGGGGCAGAAGTAAGTCCCCCGGGCCCTGATCCGTGTGCTGGAGATGGGTCCGCCGCAGCGGGGGCAGGGTGTGCCTTCTTTACGGGGGATCGACCAGGTGTGCAAGCCCATCGGTGGGTCAGGCCACTGTTCCTCACGCGATTCGTCATAGGCCGCCAACGCCGTGGTCAGCGCGCTTTTGATCGCGTCGGTCAGCTTGGTTACATCTTTTTTCGTAAGTTTGGCCGCGGGCCGGGATGGACGTATACCCGACAGGAATAACGACTCGTCGGCGTAGAGATTTCCCATACCCGCGACTATCGATTGTTCCAGCAGCAAGGCTTTGACGGGAGCGTTCCGGCCCTTCAGGGAGGTGGATAGGGCTTCGGGAGTAAAATCCGCTCCCAGCGGGTCGGCCCCCAGCGGCGGCAGCACATCTTCAGGATCGTCCACCATCCACATCTTGGCGAATTTGCGGCCGTCGATGAACCGCAGCTCCCGGTCATCGTTCAAGAAAAAGGTGTGGCGGACCATGGGATGGGCTGGCTGGGCAGCAGGCTGGACGCGCAATCCACCGGTCATGCCCAGGTGCAGGATCAACGTAGGGGCACGGCATGCCGTGCCCCTACGTAACGGTAACAGGATGTATTTCCCCCGGCGGCCAACGTCCGCGACGGTGGCGCCCAACAGACCCAGGACAAAATCTTCCAGGGCGGGCGTCTTGAGGGCCTTTGGCCAACCCACGTCCGCCCCGGCAAACGAACTGCCGGGCAGGCCCGCTTTAATCAGATAACGCCGGGTGTTTTCGACTTCAGGGAGTTCGGGCATTTTCTAATTCGTTAATTTGGCAGGGGCACGGCATGCCGTGCCCCCACGGTAGATTGGGCGCCAGGTTAAACCCGCTTAACGCCCAAAGTCACTTCCAGCTTGTCCACCTTCACCGTTTCGGATTGGGCGGCGTCGCCGGGGGATTCTGGAATCAACGCATCGGACAGGGTTTCCTGACGGATGTACCCGGCGAACTGGCCGGTGATGACTATGGCGATCTCCTCGGGCGCCTGGTAGTAGGTTACGATACGGTCAGTCACCTCGAATTCGGCGTCGCGGCGCAGGTTTTGAATGTGGTGGACCACGTCGCGGGCCACTCCTTCTTCGGCCAAATCTGGGGTGATCGCGGTTTCGATCGCGACGACGTAAGGCCCTTCCTCAACTGTTGAGAAACCGGCAGGAGCATTCTTGGTCAGAGTGATTTCATCAGCTGCCAGTTGCACCGGTGGGATTTTGTCACCTTGGCGTGGGAGTCCGACGAGTTGGCCCAACCGCACTTGAATCGCTACCCGCCGTGGCTCGAGACTGGCCAAGGCCTGGGCGATGTGTTGCGATTGTCCAGCGTATTTTGGACCGACCTTCGCCATGTTAGGAGCAATATTCCAATCCCAGAAATTAACCTCATTAAAACTGTCTATGACGTAGGTCGAAACCTGTTTGACGTTCAGTTCTTCCTGTAGCTGTTCCGAGAGGTCCTTAACTTGACGCGCTTCAATTTCATTCCGGACCACGATCCTGAATTGGCTAAGAGGTTGCCGGACGCGCAACCCAGCTTTGGACCGGGCAGCGCGTCCCATACTGGAGAACCGCATGGCCAGCCGGGTAGCCTCCATCAGCGGCTCGTCGATCAAAGAAGCGTCGGCTTCCGGGAAAAGAGCCAGGTGTACGCTGTCGGGGGCATCGGCTTCCACCGATTTGACCAGGTTCTGGTACAGCTCTTCAGCTATGAAGGGAGCCAACGGAGCCATCAGCCGGGCAACCGTCTCCAGACAGGTGTAAAGGCTGATGTAGGCCGACAGCTTGTCGCCATCGTTTTCGCTCTTCCAGAACCGGCGGCGGCTGCGTCGCACGTACCAGTTGGACAGCTGGTCGATGAACTCCTGGATCCGGCGCCCGGCGTTGGTGGGGTCGTAGGTTCCAAGGTGAGCATCCACCTGGGTGATCAGCTTGTTCAACTCCGAAAGGATCCACCGGTCCAGCTCGTTCTCCGGCTTCCAACCTTCGGGTTTCTGGCTGGGGTGGAACTGGTCGATGGACGCGTAATTGGTGAAGAAGGAGAAGACGTTCCACAGTGTGATCAACACCCGGCGCAGGGTCTCGTTGACCAACTTGGATGAGAACCGTCTGGCCTCGCCGGGGTGAGAGGCGGTGAAAAGGTACCAGCGCAAGGCGTCGGCTCCATGCTCGTCCAAAACGCTTAAAGGTTCCACCACGTTGCCCACCCGCTTGCTCATCTTTTGGCCCCGCTCGTCTAGGATCAGGCCCAGGCAGATGACGTTTTTGTACGAAGGCTCGCCCTCAAGCAGGGTGGACAGGGCGTGGAGGCTGTAAAACCAACCCCTGGTCTGGTCCACCGCCTCGCAGATGTAGTCCGCGGGGTATCTCCCGCTCTTTCTCAGGGCATCCATGTCGGAGCTGCTCTGGACGTGCCATTGGGCAAAGGGCATGGCGCCGGAATCAAACCACGCGTCCATCACCTCGGGGATGCGGCGCATCTGTCCGCCGCATCCATTGGCGGGGCAATCGAGCACGATCTCATCGATGTAAGGCCGGTGCAGGTCCAGGTCATCCAAGGCCGCCCGCTGGGCCGGTGTTGCCATGGCCTTTAATTCCGCCACGCTGCCCGCGCAGACCGAGTGGCCGCAATCGCCACATTGCCAGATAGGGATGGGCGTGCCCCAGTAACGCTCCCGGGATATAGCCCAGTCCACGTTGTTGCGCAGCCACTCTCCGAAGCGGCCTTCTTTGATGTAGTCCGGGTACCAGTTGATGGCGTCGTTGCCGGTGACCAGTTGGTCTTTCAGGGCAGAGGTGCGGATGTACCAGGAATTCTTGGCGTAGTAGAGCAGGGGCGTCTCGCAGCGCCAGCAGAAGGGATAGGTGTGGCGGTAAACTTCCCTGTGGTGCAACAAGCCCCTGGCTTGCAAGTCGGCCATGATGTCTTCGTCGGCGTCCTTTACGAACTTTCCGGCGAAGGGGTAATCACCGGTGATGTTGCCCAACAGGTCTACGGGCTGCACGAAAGCCAGCCCTTTTTCCCGGCCTAGGGAAAGGTCCTCGTCGCCGAAAGCGGGGGCGATGTGGACGATGCCGGTGCCATCTTCCATGGAAACGAAGTCCGCCGCCACCACCCGGGGCGCGAACTCGTTAGCCTCTTGCAACTCAGAGCCCCCAGCACCCTCCGATCCATCTGGTCCGCCGAAACGGCGCACTTCCGCGCCGTATTTAGCCGGGTCGTAAAGCGGCTCGTAGGGAATCCCCACCAGGCTGGAACCTATGAATGATTCGACGATGGCAAAGTCCTGGCGAAGATTGGATCCCAACAAGGGCGTGGCCAGCACCAGCCTTTGACGGTTTCCGTCTTCATCAACCAGCTCTATCAGTGAGTATTCTGCGCTTTCGTCCACCGCTAGGGCAGTGTTGCCGGGCAGCGTCCAGGGAGTGGTGGTCCAGGCCAAAAGGTAGGTGGGGATGGGAAGACCCGGGTCCACCTGCCACGAATCCAAGGGCAATGTCACTCGGAACTTCACGAACACCGACGGGTCGGGGGTATCCTCATGATAACCCAGGGCCACCTCGTGGGAACTGAGGCTGGTGACGCAACGGGGGCAATGGGGCGTGCCCTTCATGCCCTGGTATAAAAGGCCCCTTTCCCACAGCTCTTTCAGGATCCACCAACCAGTCTCGATGTAATCGTTCTCCAGGGTGACATAAGGATCGTCCATGTCCAACCAATAACCGATGCGGTCCGTCATAACCTCCCATTCTTTGACGTAACGAAAGACGCTGTCGCGGCATTGCTGGTTGAACTTTTCGATGCCGTAATCTTCGATGTCCCGTTTGCTGGTGAGGCCTAGTTCCTTTTCCACCTCCAGTTCCACGGGTAGTCCGTGGGTGTCCCAGCCGCCCTTGCGCAGGCACCGCTCGCCCTTCATGGTGTGGTAGCGGCAAATGACGTCCTTGAACACCCGGGCCAGCACGTGGTGAATGCCGGGGCTGCCGTTGGCGGTGGGAGGCCCCTCGAAGAGCATGAACGGTGGGCAATCTTCCCGCTCGGTCTCAGTGCGGTGGAATATGTCCTTGTCCTTCCAAAGTTGAAGGACGTTGGCTTCCATCTCGGGGAAGCTGACTCGGCTGGAGACTGGGTTGAACATGAACAGTAAACCTCGGGAATTTGACAGTGTACAGGTTGGTGACGGGTATTATACCGTGATTATAACGGGGTGAAAGGCTGGTCACCGTAGGAGACTTGGGTAGATGGTGTTATTTCTGGCTCTAGTAAGCAGTTGGGCCGCCATTGTAGGGGTGATATTCACATTAGGAGAGAAGCTTGATTCGTGGATGGGTGAAGACTACAGACTCAGGCTGGGCCGGTGGTTGGGCCAGAAACTAGGTCAGGACCCCAAATCCTGGCTCCAGTCGGCTAACCAGTTATTCCTACAAACGTTCGACAGGCTGTACGGTGGGAGTTCTTCACTCTTGGAACAGACCGTATGGTTGGGGTTGGTGATAGCGCTGGTCGCTCTAGGCATTCTGCGCATCGCATCGGCGGCGAGTGAAGCCCCAGAGGCAGAGAACACCGAATTACTCCTCTCAGCGATGGTCATTGCTTTCGCCTTTGCGGCATTTGGGTTGACTGCCGCCGCATCTATCCGCGGCATCGGCTTCGATTTCCCCGGCGTCATTGCCCGCATAGTCGGCGTCATAGTCGGAATAGTCGGCGTCATAGTCGGAGTCATCGTCTTCGCCATTGTCGGCCACATCGTCGGAGTCATCGTTGTCGGCTTCAACGGCGTCTTCGTCGTCGGCATCTTTGGCGGCATCTTCGGCATCATCGTCGGCGGCATCGGCGAGAGCAGGCTGAAAATACCCATTCACCCCCTGAGGGCGCTATTGTGGTCGGTCGTATTCGTTTGCATCGTTGGGCTAATCAGGTGGGATGCCGGAATCGCGGGCGTCAAAGCCGTTTATGCAGACCCCAAAGTGCTCACGTTCCTGGCGTTCAACGTCTTTGCCGACGGGGTTTCCCTGTTGGAATCCCGCTGGGTGCTGCAACGGAGCGCCAAAGCAAGCCTTAGGGGTTTAGCCGGCTTGGTGCTTCTTGACCTGATGGCTTCAGCGACCATTTATCTCATCCTGCCGACCGTGCTTTGGCCCCAAATCCTCGAGTTCGGCGATGCGGTACTGTTTCGCGGCGACCGATCCTGGCTGGGGATCCTATTCTGGACAACCCTCTCCACATCGGTCTTGTTCTACCTGTTCGTAGCTGCGGCCTTGTTAGTGCGGCCGCTGGCCACTGGATTTACCGTCTTTGGCTGGCTGTCTACGCCCTTTGGTTTGGAATACCACCCGGTTCGATGCCTTGCTGTGGCCGCGGTCATAGTCGTCACGGTGGCTTTTCTGGCGGGAGGGATTGTCCAGGCCGTGTAGCGCCTGGAATCAGGACCAAGCGGAGGTATTACGCCAAGAACAACCTGGCCGCCACCAACCTCTCGCTGACGTCGTCGGCTACGAGGCCGAAGGCTTCCAGGGTGTGCTTTCCCCAGGGCCGGCTGGCTGTCGGCACCGCCGAAGACGCACACCGTGGTGCGTTCCTGGCCTTCTAAACGAACCCTGATTTCGGCCATCTGACGCTCTGTCTCGCCGCCTGCCGCCAACTGGAATGCCTGGCTCCAGGCTGGTTCGATTCCCAGCATGGTCAATACCGGAGCGGGAAAGACGGCGTAGGTGATGCTGGCATCGACCTGGGCGATCAACCGCTGGAACCTGGAGCCGTCGGCTGGCCCTATTTCAATAGGGTGTTGGAATGGCGGCATAATTTGGACTAAACCCACAGCTTATAGAAGTGGTTGAGGGGTCCGTGGCCTTGACCCAGGGGGAAGGAATGGCGGATGGCCTCGGTCACGTACTCTTTGGCCTGGGCTACCGCGTCGATTATGTCCAGCTCTTGAGCCAAGCCGGCGGCCACAGCCGAGGCGAAGGTGCAGCCGGTGCCGTGGGTGTTGGTGGTATTTATTCTGGTCGATGTGAACTCATGAAACTGGGAACCATCATAGAAAAGGTCGGTGGCGGGGCCTTCCAGGTGACCACCCTTCACCACCACGGCCCGGGCGCCCAAATCGACGATGATCTGGGCAGCCTGTCTAACCTCTTCCGGCCTGACTATCTCCAAGCCGGTCAGCGTTTCCGCCTCGGGAATGTTGGGAGTCACCAAGGCGGCAAGGGGGATCAACAGGGCTTTCAGAGAGTCGACCGCGTCTTCCCGCAGCAGGGAATCGCCGCTTTTGGCGACCATCACCGGGTCCACCACCAGCCGCTGGACCTGGTGCCGCGTCATCGCCCCGGCGACGCATTCAATGATGGCGCTGGATGACAGCATGCCCGTTTTTACGGCGTCGGCCCCAATATCGCCCAACACGGCATCTATCTGCGCGGTGATGATTTCGATTGGAATCTCGTGAACGGCCGACACTCCCAACGTGTTTTGGGCAGTGATGGCGGTCACGGTAGAGGCGCCGTAGACTCCTAAAGCGGCGAAGGTTTTAAGGTCGGCCTGTATACCGGCCCCGCCCCCCGAGTCCGACCCGGCGATCGTCATTGCCCTGGGAACGTATATCAGACCGGCCATGCTTCCTTCCGGTAAGCCATCTCCCAGAACAGGAACTCGTAGCGCAATACGTCGATGAATATTTGCTGCAGGCGCTTTCGGTGGGCCGGGGAGATGGGCGCGTGGTCCACGGTATCCCGCAGCCAGCCTACAAAGCCGGACATGCCCGGGCTGGTGTGCAGGTCGATCCAGGTCTGGTAGTAATGGTTGTCTGGGCGTTTGCCAGCTTCGGAAAGCCGTTGGGCCCAGTCCAGATAGGGCCACTCCACCGCCAGCAGAGTGGCTACCACGTCGATGAACTGGCCGGAGTAGGCGATGTTGCGCAAGAAACCGCTGTAGCCAAGGGTGGTGGGTCGGTATTCCAGTCTTGCCACGTCCTGGGACGTCATGCCCCGCCGGCGGAATTCCTCTTGGAACAGGCCCTCTTCCCCGCCCAAGCCCAGATGCAGGAACTCAACCAACCGGCGGGCGGCTTCAAAGTCTGGCGCCTTGGCCGTGGCCAGGCTCAGCAGGATTGACCAGTCTTTGAGAAAGAGGTAGTCCTGGTCGAAATACACCTGAAATTTGCCGGAGGGAAGGGTGTTGTCGCCCAGTTCGGTGACGAAGGGATGGGTTACCACCCTTTCCCAACGTTCACCGGTCCCCGCCCTTAACTCATCGCTCAGGCCCATATGCCGTGAGGCCTCCTGCCATGCCCTGCTGGTCTTATGCGCCTAAACATCGGACACATAACGGCAACTCGGTCACAGTTGGGGCGGAGATAGGCGGACCGATTCTGGCCTGGAGACGGGATCATCCCGTCCGTCGTCTGTCAAGAACCCGATGGGGATCCCGGGCAGGGTCTCTATATGCATTCCGGTGTTGACGCCCATTTCCAGGGACAGGCGCGCCACGGCGTCATTGTCGTCGGCCTCGATCATCATAAGGTAATCGTAACGGCCCAAAACCGCATATTGGCCCAGGACCTCGGCCCCGGCAACGGAGACTTTCCTGGCGGCTTCCACAACCAGGTTGCGGTTGCTGTTCAACTTGGTCCGTCCTTCCGTGGTAAGTGTTCCCAGCAAAAAATAAAGAGACATTCAGTCACCACAACTGGCGATTGTCTAGCCTTGATGCGTGCCAGTATAACACCCCTGTTCACCCTGTTACGGGACGTTACCAATCTCCCGTTCGTGGTGAGCCGGTCGAACCATCTACCCCGGGCCCTTCGACAAGCTCAGGACGAACGGATGATGCCAAGTGTTAGTTCGGATACCAACTACCAGCTATTTCTGGGCGGCCTCCACGAATCGATTGGTGAAGGCTGATGCTGACGAACTCGCCACCTTCAACTGCCAGGTCCACGCCGGCAAGAACGTGTTCCCGTTTTACCCCAACGGTGAACGACTTGTATAACGATCGAATCCGGAGCTTGGGTTCCGGATGGGAATCGGGTGAATCAGACGTCACGGTAGATTTTGCTTCCCGCCTCCCGGAACTCCCGGGATTTTTCCTCCATTCCCGACGCCAACGATTGTTCAGGTTCTAGCCCTTGCTTCTGGGCGTATTCTCGAACGTCCTGGGTGATTTTCATGGCGCAGAACTTGGGTCCGCACATGGAGCAGAAGTGGGCGACCTTGGCCCCTTGGGCCGGCAGGGTCTCGTCGTGGAACTGCCTGGCGCGGTCGGGGTCTATGGCCAGGTTGAACTGGTCTTCCCACCGGAACTCAAAACGGGCCTTGGAGAGGGCGTCGTCCCACTGGTGGGCTAACGGATGCCCCTTGGCTACGTCGGCGGCGTGGGCGGCGATCTTGTAGGTGATTACCCCTTCTTTCACATCGTCTTTGTTGGGCAGTCCCAGGTGCTCCTTGGGGGTAACGTAGCAGAGCATTGCCGTACCGAACATTCCTATCATCGCCGCGCCGATGCCTGAAGTAATGTGGTCGTAGGCGGGGGCGACATCTGTGACAAGGGGCCCCAAAGTGTAAAAGGGCGCTTCGTGGCATACCTCCAACTGGCGATCCATGTTCTCCTTGATCTTATGCATGGGCACGTGGCCCGGTCCTTCGATCATCACCTGGACGTCGTGCTTCCAAGCGATCTTGGTCAGTTCGCCCATGGTTTCCAGTTCGGAGAATTGGGCTTCGTCGTTGGCGTCGGCGATGGATCCCGGCCTCAGCCCGTCCCCCAAAGAGAAGGCGATGTCGTAAGCCCGCATGATCTCGCAAAGCTCCTCGAAGTGGGTGTACAAGAAGTTCTCCTGGTGGTGGGCAAGGCACCAGCCGGCCATGATGGAGCCGCCCCGGGAAACGATGCCTGTCACCCTGTTCGCGGTGAGCGGCACGTAGCGAAGCAGCGTGGCGGCGTGGATGGTGAAATAATCGACCCCTTGCTCCGCTTGTTCGATGATGGTGTCCCGGTAAAGTTCCCAGGTTAATTCTTCGGGGCTGCCCTCGACCTTTTCCAGCGCCTGGTACAGCGGAACGGAGCCGATGGGCACCGGCGAGTTGCGGAGAATCCACTCCCGGGTGGTATGGATGTCCGTCCCGGTGGACAGGTCCATGACCGTGTCAGTACCCCAACGTGTGGCCCAGAGCATCTTTTCGACCTCTTCCTCGATGGACGAGGTGATGGCCGAGTTGCCAATGTTGGCGTTGATCTTTACCGCAAAGCCGCGTCCGATGATCATGGGCTCGGTTTCCGGATGGTTGATGTTGTTCGGGATGATCGCCCGTCCTAGGGCGACTTCCTGCCGTACGAATTCGGGCTCGAATCCTTCCCTGATGGCGATGTACTCCATCTCCGGGGTTACGATTCCCTGGCGCGCATAATAATACTGGGTTACCGCTTTGCCGGCCTTGGCTTTCAGCGGCCGCCTCTCCAGCCCCGGAAATGCCTGGGCGTCGCCTCCATTTGCTGAAAAATGCGGGGTGGAGACCTCTTCAACGTCGTTGCGCTCCAGGATCCAATCCTTGCGCAGGGCGGGCAACCCCTTTCTTACGTCCAACTCCGCCCCGTCGTGGGTGTAGGGGCCGCTGGTGTCGTAGAGGTTGATGGGCGGGTTTGCCTCCTGCCCAAACCTTCCCGCCGTGGGCGTGAGGGAAACCTGGCGAAATGGGACTTGGATATCCGAGCGCGACCCCTGGACGTAAACCTTCTTGCTTGCCGGGAAATTCGCTTTACCCTGGAGCAGGTTTCTGGTTTCGAATACGCTGGTCATAATCCACCTCCCTAAAATACGAAAAGGCCGCCAGGAACGGGTTCGGCGGCCATCAAATGCCTAAATACCATTGCCCGATTCCCTCCGCTGGCATTACCCAGGTCAGGTCCACAGGGTCGCCCCGATGAATCGGAGCCTCTCAGCCCGGCATAACCGAGCTCCCCTACGCGCGTCAGCCTTTTCAGTTGTTAACGAGCGTCATTATAGAAAGACCCATGTGGATGTGTCAACTTGACCCTTCGCTAGGCACATACGGAGGCGTGATGGAGACTTGCGGTTTCTTGACAATATCAAACGGGGCGCAACACAATTCGGCCAAGTTGACCCTCATAAACCACCAAAATGGTGGCATATATTCTTCAGACATCCCGGCCTCGAAATCAAGACCCGGAACGGGACTCTTTAGGAGGATGAAATGTACCAATGGCCCAAGGTAAATTATAAAGAAGAGGGCATGCGGGAAGGCATGCAGATCGAAGACTCCCAGATCTCCATCGACGACAAGGTAGAACTCCTGGACGCCCTGTCGGAAACTGGGCCGAAGCAGATTGTGGTGGGGTCTTTCGTCAGCCCCAAATGGACTCCCCAAATGGAACGGATCGATGAAATCGTGACCCGGTTCACCCCCAAACCCGGTGTCACTTATACCGCATTGGCGCTGAACTCCCGGGGCGTGGAAAGGGCCAAGGCTTATTCCCCTCCGTTGACCATTGAGCGGGACCAGTTCCCCCGTCTCGGCGTCCACATGTGCGATGTTTTCGTGCAGCGCAACACCAACCGCTCCCAGGCCCAGGAGATGGAGCGATGGCCCCAGGTCGTGGCTCAAGCCCAAGAGTTGAACATCAGAGAGGCCGGCATCGGCACCAACGCCAGTTGGGGATCCAACTTCCTGGGTGAATTCCCCGTAGACGACCTCATGACCATGCTGGAAAGACAGCACAGCATGTGGGACGAAGTGGGCATCAAGGTCGCCAGCGCATCCATGGGCGACCCCATGAGCCACTGCACTCCCGCCAAGGTGGAAGAAAGCGTTTACCGGGTAAAGGAAATGTGGCCGGAGATCAACCACATCCGTCTGCACCTGCACAACGGCCGCAACATGGCCATAGCGTCGGCTTACGCCGCCATGCGCGTCCTTGGCCCTGAAGACACCCTAGACATCGACGGCACCATCGGCGGGTACGGCGGTTGCCCCTACTGTGGCAATGGCCGCGCCACCGGCATGGCTCCCAGCGAAGACCTCCTTCACATGATGGAAGACATGGGCATCGAGACCGGAGTGGACATTGATAAGCTCATCGAGTGCGTCTGGATGGCTGAGAAGGTGATGGGACGAGAGCTCTACGGCCACGTCTCCAAGGCCGGCCCCCGCCCCAAGACCGTAAGCCAGCTCTACGATATCGATATGCCCTTCGTGGAGACCATCGAGCAAGCCAGGCACTTCAAGGTAGGCCCGTCGGCCTACGAAGGCGGCATGTACCCCTACCGCGAGCCGGTGACCAGCGAATACCGGGACCGCGTCGACCAGGGCAAACCCGCCTACGACCCCGCCGGCGGCGAATGGCCCTGGAAGCAGGACTGGTTCCCCGCCAAGGATTAACTGACCATCGGGGACAACAATAGCTTGAGGAAGCCTGCAGGGCCGCCCTAAAAGGGCGGCCCTGGTTTTTACCTGCACGTCAGTTTACCCGATTGGTACAATGTCGTGGGCCTAGAGCAATGCTTAAATATTGTATATAATTGTAATATACGTTGTTCCTTGTTCCTGGAATGGATGAGCTGAAACGGTGCACCGGATTTCGGTGGGACGGCGGCAATTCGGAAAAGAATTGGACCGCCCATGGGGTTACCCGATCTGAATGCGAGCAGGTGTTCTTCAGCCAACCAATTGTGAATGCGCGGCCTGGCGGCCAGCAACAGGACGAACGCCGGTATTACGCACTTGGCCGAACGGAGATAGGCCGATCGTTATTCATCGTCTTTACGGTTCGTGGGAACAATGTGCGGGTAATCTCAGCCCGGGACATGAGTCGGCGGGAAAGGAGGGCATACCAAAGTGCCAAGGAAGAAACCGATACCACAATTTGAGTCTGAAGATAAGGAGCGAGAGTTTTGGGCTAACCATGATTCCACCGACTATGTCTCCTGGAACGAGGCAACCCGTATTACCCTGGCCAACTTAAAGCCCTCGACCAAAACCATATCCATTCGGCTGCCGGAATCGTTATTAGAGCGGCTGAAACTCCTTGCCAACCAGCGTGACGTGCCATATCAGTCGCTGATGAAAATCTTCCTTGCAGAACGCGTGGATGAAGAGTCACGTTTTGGTTAGCATCCCTCGACGGGGACGGGCATCTCGTGAATCTGCGATTCGACAAGAGGCATTATCATGACCACCAGCCCAACCGATCCCAACCAAGTCCGCCTGACGGGAGAGAATTCGTTCATCCGGCTTTCCCGTCAGGACGGCGCGTTGCAGACCACCAGGACCAGCCATTGGCGGGTATTGTTGTCCCCCGGCGGCCAGGGCCACGTCTTGTTCATCAAATCCGACGTGGCCAACGATGAGGTCCGGGTCTACTCGGACAACATCGCCCTGGCCCGGTGGTTGCAAGAAGAGATCGAGTCTTTCTTATTCCCCGAATTCGCCGACCAGACGCTCCCCGTGGTGGACGCCGTGTTCAACCGGTCGGGTGACGGCAGGTCTTTTTGGACCGAAAGCGTAGAGAGCGACGAGGATTCGATCTCACTTACCTGGCACGATTTCTTGGAGCCTTATATGCTGGTGGTGCCGGCGGGCAGCGTGCCGGGCAGGACCCACGGGGTATATAGCTGCTTTGTTCCCTCCCGCAAGGCCCAACTGACCGTCAACGGTATGGTGGCCCAGGGTGAGGTTTCCCAGGAGATGCGCGGTGACAAACCCAGCACCAGCGCCTGCCTGGCCTGGTCGGAAACCTGGTTACGGCCTTAAAATCCCAAGATTGTCCCTGGCCGTGCCCGAACTGGGAGTTGAGCGAACGGTAGGGGCCCACGGCCGTGCGCCCCTACGAACTATGCAAAATGGTTAAGCTGGGTACCCCGGTGCGATATCGCAGGAGGAACTAATGAGCCCCGATGAATTGCCGGATGATGCTCCGGCGACAGACCTATTCCCCCAGTTTGCCGGCGAGTTGTATGGAATGGTTTCCGGGGAGTTGGCCGGTTTGACCGATGAGCAACTGGATTTCGAGTCGGACCGGTGGGGATGGAGTGAGTGGAGCATCCGAAGGAACTTGAGCCACATGGCCTCAGGTGATTACCGCTGGCTCTGGCAAAGGTGGCGTCAGGAGCTCTTTCCCGACGGATTGCCCAACGGAGACGAGATAGACCGGTTGTTGGACTCTCCCTACGACCGGAGGCTCGACGAAAATCTTTACTGGGAGCTAGACGTTCTTCTGGCCAAATTGCGCGAAGCTTTGGGTTTCGCGTGGTCGGTGCTGGAGGGAGAAACCGTGGGCTCGTGCCGGGCCAGGGAGATCGAGACAAATAACGGTGGAATGTGGCCCGGCCTCATGGACGCCGGATACGGTGGGATCCGCCCCCACGATTCAGACCCTGCCCAACTTTACATAACGCTGGAAGCAACGTTTCGCCATAGGTACTTCGAATACATCACCCACCTGTACAACATCCAGCGCCTAAAGCGTGCCCAGGGGCTGACCGCCATCATCAAGATCCCCATGGAGGGCTACCTGGCGTTGCCCGGGTGGGATTTGAGCGAGCCGTGAGGTAGCCGCGCGATCCGTAATGCTGAACGCCAGTAGGGGCCCGCGGCCGTGTGCCCCTACCGGAGCGAAATGTTAGTTAGTCTCCGGAAGCGGGTTACCAAAATGGATACCGTAGGGGCAGGTTTAAAACCTGCCCCTACATACAATCATCACTGTCTAGGCCGAAGCGCAGGCCACGCTGATGACGTTGACGGCCGTCTCCGGCAGGCTGTGTTCGGCCCAGGTTGAGCCGCCGTCGTGGGTGCCGAAAACCTGGCCCTTACGGGTGCAGAAATACACCTGGTCTGGGGCCTGGGCATTGATGGCCACGCCAAACGTGGTGCTCTTGGCCGAAATCCCCTTGTCGAACCTCTCCCAGGTCTGGCCCAGGTCGGTGGTCCGCATCACTCCCCCTTCTTCGCTCCCGAAATTCAAGCCCACGCAGGCGTACAGCGTGTTGGGGTCGTTGGGCGCTGCTTGCACACCCCGAGAATATTTTATCTCGGAGTATTTGCCAAATCCCAGGTCCTCCCAGGTCTCGCCCCGGTCCTTGGTCCGCCAAACTCCGGTGCGGTTTGAGATGAATACGGATCCGGAGTCCGCGGCCCCTACAGCCACACCATGCAGGTCCATCAGGTCCACGTCGCCGTCGAACTTGCTGTTGACTATCTTCCAGGTTTTGCCGCCGTCAGCGCTGCGGGCGGCGCCTCCCACCTCCAGGGCGGCGAACATATTGTTGGGGTCCGACGCTTCGATCCCGATACCCAGGATACGCGTGGCGAAGGCCATCTGCACCGAGTCGGAGTTCGATATGGTGGAAAGGTATTCCCACTTTTCCCCACCGTCGTTACTCTTGTAGACCTCGCTTCCTTCGGTGCCCAGGAACATGATATTGGCGTCATTCGGGTGGAATTTTATGGACCACACCACCCGGCCTTCCGTCATATGCATTCTCTCCCAGTTGTCCCCGCGGTCGACGCTGCGGTAAACGCCCCTTTGCGTCCCGGCAAAAACCACCGCCTGGTTTTCTGGATGGATGGCAATGGTCCGGACCTGGGCCGATGGGGCCATGCCCCTGGTGAGATTTTCCCAGCGGTCGTCACCCGCTTCCTTTCGATAAAGGCCGCTGGCTTCGGCTCCGACGTAAATCAGTGTCTTGTCTGCCATGAGTCTATCCTCCCGACGTTTTCAATTTTGATTCGTATTCCCGGCCACCAAGTTTGGGAAATCGAGGGCCACTCCGAAGTCGCGGCCATTTGACCAAAGAAACTTCGTCTTGTCAATCGCCAGAAATCGTCGTTTTCGCCTGGTCAAGCCTCTCGGGCCAGCACCAATCCCCAAACCGAGGCTGCTCCGGCCGATTTGAGGGCCGAGGCGCAAGCCGAGATGGTGCTGCCGGTGGTGACCACGTCGTCGATCACGATAACGGCGGTCCCGTTCAGCCCTGATTTCGCTTCAAAGCTGCCTTCGATGTTGCGCCGCCGCTCCTCGCGTCCCGCCATACCAATCTGGGGCGGGGTGTTGCGGACGCGAGCAAGCAACCCTTTGTTTAATTCTATTCCCGTGACTTTGGAAACCTCCCTCGCCAGAAGTTGGGATTGGTTGTAGCCGCGCTGACGCATGCGGCTAGGGTGAAGAGGAACCGGGACCATCACGTCGCCAGGGATTCTGCTTGAGGTCAGGAATTCTCCCAATATTCCTCCAAGCCTGGGGGCCGCCGCCCTGAGGTTTCGATATTTCAACTCGTGGACCGCTTCCTGGATGGCGCCGTTAAAGAGGAACGGCGCTCGAATCGCGTCGACGTCCAAGGGGCTTTCGCGGCAATTCCCGCACTGGCTGGCCTGGCCGGGATGGGCGCATAGGCGGCAGAAGGGCTGGACTAGCCGCCTTACACCGGCCAAGCAGGAACGGCAAAGTACGTCTCCGTCTTTCCGGCAGCCTAGGCATTCCAATGGGAAAAGCAGGTCAACGGCGGAGGCTGCTATTTTTGTAACGAGGTTTTGCATCTAATCCGGCCGCCGCATACCCTGCCATCTGTCCAAGATCAGCTGGTCCCTGGGAAACGCCATCTCCGGTAGATCGTCCAGCGGGAAGAACCCGATGTCCAGGGCCTCCGGGCCCGCCGCCAACCGGCCGCCCGTCTCCCGGGCCGCAAAAGCCACCACGATGACGGGGTGCCCCGCTTCGGAAAAAAGCCCCACTAACCGTTGTACCTCAACCTGGAGGCCGGTTTCTTCCTCGACTTCCCGCGCCGCCGCCTCCTCTACCACCTCGCCCCGGTCTACGTAGCCTCCCGGCATGCTCCACAGGCCGAAACCCACCTGGTTGTTGCGTTTGATCATCAACACCGCGCCCTGCCTTTCGACGACGCAGGTGGCGGCTATCTTTGGGTCGTGGTATACCACCCGCCCACAATTGGGGCAAACCGGTCTCTGAAGGCCCTCAACATCTCGAATCTTCAGAACCGAGGCGCAGCCGGTACAAAACTTTTCCTGAGATGACATGATTTTCACAGGATACCACCATAGGCAATGATGTCCTACGCCCATGGGTCACATGCTCGAACGAGCCACCCTGAATTGGGAGGATAGGTCAAGCGGCAAATGCTGGAAATCCGTGACAACCGTTGCCATCCTAGCGGTTGGCATACCCCTGGAGGTTCGCAGGTGCGCGCCCGGAATCAGGGCGTTTATTTGCGCTTCGGCGGCGGGGGGATGTTGGCTTCGGCGGGGGTGATCTTCCAAATCTGTTGAGTCCAGGGTGGTGGCGGTGTTCGGACCGGGCTGAACGTATCTGTGTGGATTGCAGGTTCAAGGACTATGGTATGGTATCGTCAATGCGAATTCTGCTCCATAGTCGATGTTTACAAATCGTATCATGGAAGGCGATCTAGAATGCGGCTTTGGGTACTAGCAGGGATATTGGCTGCCCTAATGGCATGTGGTGGCGGGGGATTAAGCGAGCAGGATATAACAGCGATAGTGGCGACAGAGGTGGTCAAAGCTCTCACCAAGGCGCCTTCCGCTACTCCTGACCTCGAGGCCACCACTGATGTAGCCAATCGGTCCGGCAAAACCGCTCGACCGGCTGTTGCGGCGACACCAAAAACCGTGCGGGCGGCCACGACGCGGTTGACGGAGGTTCCCAAGCCTGCGGATACGCTTGCCGTCGGCCGAAATGAAGTGATCAAATCAGTTCCAGGGGCGGCCGTAGCGCCGTCATCTACCGCTGTACCCCGGACGGCGCCGGCGCCGACCCCACCTCCGGCAGCTACCACTGCTCCCCGGACGGCCCCGGCGCCAACCGCGGCTCCATTAGCTACCACTGCCCCTCGGGCGGTCCCGGCGCCAACAACAGCTCCATTAGCTACCGCCGTCCCCCGGGCGGTCCCGATGGCAACCATGGCTCCGGCAGCTACCTCCGCCCCTCGGGCGGTCCCGGCTGCAACCGTAGCTCCGGCAGCTACGCCATACTCGGGGCGGGTGATCCGGCCCACTCCGTCGGCTCCGGCCCCACCCTCCATCGCCCTCAAGTTGTTGGCCTATCAGGTGATTGACGCCGAATACAGCTTGAAGTTGGACCGTATGTCATGGTCTCGGCCAATCCCAACCGGCTGCATATATACGACCCGGCGACAGATAGTGATGATTTAGTTGGTCTCCCGCTCCTGCCTAGCGCCGTATCAGTCAGCCCCGACGGCCGATATGCCGCTGTAGCTCACGACGCATGGATATCTTACGTGAATCTGGCATCGGCGACCCTGGAGAAAACCATCTCAACATCAATCGACGCCGGTGACGTGGTGCTGGCGGGAAACGGATATGTCTACGTTTTTGGCAAGGGACGAGGAGGCGCGTCGTCGGTCAACCGGGACACCGAAGTGGAGTCCACTGGGAGCTCCGGGGGCACCGTCTTCAAGCTTCATCCCAGTGGTGATGCGATTTACTCGGCCGACCAACACTCCTCTCCATCGGACATTTATAAACTCAGTGTCGCTGATGGTGTGGCATCGGCGGTTTACGACTCGCCCTATCACGGCGATTACCCTATGTGCGGTGATCTGTGGCCTTCTAAAGATGGCCTGCGAATATTCACTGCGTGTGGAAACGTGTTTCGCGCCTCGGAAGTGCGAGAACGGGACATGATCTACAACGGATCGCTCAAGGAGGTGAATCGGATTCAATACCTGGACCACTCGTTGGCCACAGGCCGGATCGCGGTCATTCCAGGGGAACCCGAAGCTAATCAGATACAAATATACAGCTACGAGTTTTTGGTCTTTGAGCAAAGCCTCTACGTGCCCGATTTCGACGTCAATGGCCGTGTTTTCCCTGGCCATGCCCGGTACGTTTTTTTCAGCCCAGATGGTGGAAGCTACCGGGTGATCGTTCAGGCCGACCAAAGCTCGGGCATGCTGAATGACTTCGCCGTGATGACCTACCAATCCGAGACTCATGTCCCGCCTCCCACCCCCTCTGCGCCGGCCACCACCGGCGGGCCGATCAGCCAGCTGGGGTATCGAGTGATTGACGCCGAGTACAGTAAGCAACTTGACCGTATCATCTCGATATCCACAAACCCCCATCGGCTAAATATCTATGAATCGGCTACGAATACCAATTTGGTGGTGGGCCTGTCCCTCACACCTAACGCCGTGTCGGTGGGCCCCGATGGTGTGTATGCCGCCGTGGGCCATGATGGTTGGATATCCTATGTGAACCTTGCCTCGGCTACCTTGGCAAAGACCATGCCGGTGTCGACCGATGTTTTGGATGTTGTCCTGGCCGGTAACGGTTTCGTGTACGCCTTTCCCCGGAGGGACCAGTGGGAATATATCCGGTCGGTGGAAATCAGCACGGGAACCGAATCGCCGAGGCCCCAAGGAGGCGGCCAGATCTACGCCGGCACATTGGGCAAACTGCACCCCGGTGGCCGGGCAATGTACGGCGCTAATAATGGGCTTTCGCCCAGCGACATCGAGCGATACGGTATCACCGATGGAAGAGCAGTGGTTGATTACGACGCCAGGTACCATGGGGATTACCAGATGTGCGGCGATCTCTGGATGTTAGAGGACGGCCTGCGGATATTCACCGCCTGCGGCAACGTTTTTTGGGCTTCGGACATTCGCGACCAAGACATGATCTACAACGGAGCATTGGAAGGAACGAGCCGGATCGAGCACCTGGACCATTCGTTGACGACGCCAAGGCCGGTTACCTCGCCGACTACGGGGTGGTGACTTTCGTGCCGTAAGCGGACCGGTTTTGGCGAAAAGTCTTAATGCTGATCGGGTTTCGCAGTTTGGAAACCCTGAGTGAAGCCTAGCGGGCCCCTTCCTGAAAAGGGTTTAGGCTTGGGGCTGGGTCCGAAGCAGGTCCTCTACCTCATCCCTAGTTGGCATGGAATCTTGCGCGCCGGATTTGGTCACGGCGAGAGCGCCCGCGGCTGAGGCTGTCCGTACCGCTTGCGGGATGTCCTGCCCTTCCGCCAGGGCAACGGCCAGCGCGGCGTTGAAGGCGTCTCCCGCGGCGACGGAATCCACGGCGTTGACTTTAAAGGGCGGGACGTAAGAACTTGTGCCGGCCGTGGCGTAGTAGGCGCCCTGGGCCCCCAATTTGATTATCGCCAACTCGACGCCCCTGTCGACCAGCCATTGGGCCGCCCGCTCCGCCGATTCTGGGTCCGTTACTGGGAACCCCACCAATGCTTGAGCTTCAGTTTCGTTGGGTGTGATCACGTCGCAAAATCGGAAAAATTCTTCCGGCAGCGGTTCGGGTCTGACGGGGCCTGGGTCCAAGATTACCCTTTTGCCCTGGGAAGCGGCATCGCTTGCCACCTGCATCGAGAGGTCGCGAGACACTTCCAGTTGTAGAAGCACGGTGGACGCCCGGATCAGCGACCGGGTGACGGCGTGTGCTTCTTCAGGACCGCAGGTGTCGTTGGCGCCCAATATCTGAATGATTCGGTTCTGGGCGGATTCGTCGATGTCGATGACGGCGATTCCCGAGCTTACGCTGGGGCTGACGCTTATGCCGGACACGTCGATGCCTTCGGCTTCCAGGGCGGCCAACAACTGGGGGCCGAACATGTCGTCGCCTACCCGGCCCACCATGGCCGTCCGGGCGCCCATGCGGGCAGCGGCCACCGCCTGGTTGGCGCCCTTTCCGCCGGGATAGGTCAAAAAGCGGCTACCCACCACCGATTCCCCCGCCTGGGGGAACCGCTCCATCATGCTTACCAGGTCCATGTTGATGCCGCCCAGAACTACCACCGCCACAGCCTCTGGATTTTGGTCCGCCTTCATCGGATTCACCTGTCTCTAATCTCTAAGTCGTACCGCCGCAGGTCCATATACCGGCAGCGCCCACCGGCCTGCGAGCCTGCCCGATATTAGCGTGCTATAATCCCACTGGCAAATTCAGGCACGATTATTTTCAAATAAAGGGCAAAATCTCTTTCCAGGCCGCAGAGGTGGAAATGGCTTCAGCATTGGAAGATCTCAAGGTAGTCGACTTGACCAGGACATTGGCCGGTCCTTTTTGCACCATGATGTTGGGCGACATGGGTGCCGACGTGATCAAGATAGAGGAGCCCAGCCGGGGTGACGAAACCCGGTCATGGACCCCGTTCTGGAACGGCGAAGGCACTCAATTTTTGACGTTCAACCGGAATAAGCGCAGTCTCAGCCTAAACCTGAAAGAACAGGAAGCCGTAGATATAGTGCTGGGCCTGGCAGCCAAGTCTGACGTGATGATCGAGAGCTTCCGCGCCGGCGCCCTAGACCGCATGGGATTGGGCTACGATGCGGTGCGCGAGGTCAACCCAGGCATAGTCTACTGTTCCATCTCGGGATACGGGCGGACCGGGCCCATGGCGGAGATGCCTGGGTACGACCTGATCATCCAGGCTTACAGCGGGTTGATGAACCTCACCGGCGACCCCGAAGGCGCGCCCATGCGGGTTGGCTTCTCCTTGGTGGACCTGTTCACTGGGATGATGGCCTATGGGTCCATCCTCACCGCGCTGCGCCATCGGGAAAAGACCGGCGAGGGCCAGTGGATAGACACGTCCCTGCTGGATGGCCAGGTGGCCACCATGAGCTACCACGCCACCGGCTATATGGGCACCGGCGTGGAGCCGAAGCGCTTGGGGTCGGGCCACCCCAGCCTGGTTCCCTACCAGAGTTTCACCGCTGCCGACGGATTCTTCATCCTGGCCTGTGGCAACGATGGCCTGTACCAGCGGATGTGCCAGGGCATCGGCCGCGCTGAACTTGCCGAAGACCCACGGTTCTTGACCAACACCGACAGGGTGGAGCACCGGTCGGAATGCGTCGAGGTATTCAACGGTATATTCGCCAATGAGACAGTGGCCCACTGGGTAGACCTGATCTCAAAAGCCGGAGTACCCTGCGGGCCGATCAACAGCGTCTCAGACGTGATCAACGACCCTCAGGTGGCCGCTCGCAATATGATCGCCGACATGCCTCATCCCAAAGTGCCCGAGCTGCGGGTCCCCGCTTCCCCGTTGAAGTTGACCAAGACGCCTCCCAGCATACGTCGCACCCCGCCTGACCTCGGCCAGGACAACGAAGATATCCTGGCCGAATCGGGCTACGACGCCGGACAGATATCCGCGTTGAAAGAAAAGGGCGTCATCGGTGGATGAACCGCATGCAGCAGAGCAGCCCCTTGCCATCCCGTAAAAGGGTGAGGTTGATACACACTTCGGATACCCATCTGGGTGACCAGGCGGGGCATCCTCGCTCAGCCAAGGCGTTGGAGTCGGTGGTGGGTTCAGTCACCAAGCTGGGCGGCGATGTATTGTTGATGGTCGGCGACGTTTTCGACAATGACCGGATATCCGACGGCGTGCTGGAGTATTTTCTGGCCCAGATTCGCCGGTTGGACGTTCCGGTGGTGGTGCTACCGGGCAATCACGATCTTTTGGACGCCAACTCGGTTTACAACCGGGCGCTTTTTCGCGACAAGCCGTCTAATCTTCACGTGATCTCCCAAAATGCCGGAGAAGCCATAGCACTTGATGATCTGACCTTGGACATTTGGGGGCGGGCCATGTTGTCCCACACTCCCCAATTCCGCCCGTTGGAAGGAATGCCGCCAAAAAACACCAATAGATGGCTGGTGGCCATGGCCCACGGCCACTTCCGCGTGGAAGGCGACATCGACGTGCGTTCCTCACCCATCTATCCCGAAGACGTGGCTGGCGCTTCTTGTGACTACCTTGCCCTGGGCCATTGGGACCGCCATTTCGACGCCTCACAAGGGAACGTGATTGCGGCCTATTCCGGTTCGCCACTGGAACCCGTGGGCCGCAGCGGCGACGTAGGCGTGACGGTGGTGGATCTGGACCCGGTAGGAGGCGTGAGATTCCAAAGAATCCAGGTGGACAACGTCGCCTGAGGAGACCGCCGCCCGAGGAGTTTATTGAACAAGATGAAACAAATAAGCAGGGAAGATCGCATATACATGCTGGAGCCGGATGCCTCTCCGGCCATAGTCATCGATTCTGGCGATGACTTGATGGTGGAGACTTGGGACGCCTTTGAAGGCGAGCGCGACCCGGCGGTGTTGAGCGAAAAGTGCCTGAAAGGCCCGGCCACCGGTCCCATCTACGTCAATGGAGCGGAGCCTGGTGATGCCCTGAAAGTGGAGTTCATCTCGATAACTCCGAAGGAAGCCGCGGCCCACATGGTGATGCCCGGCCGGGGCTTTTTGGACGAGGAGTTCAACCATGGGTATCCAACCATCATATCGTTGGAGGACGGCTACGCCGTGCTGCCCAGCGGCACCCGGCTGCCCCTTCGCCCTTCCATGGGACTGGTCGCCACCACACCCACTTACCCGCAGAGCACCGCCAGCGACAGCGGTCCCTACGGCGGCGACATAGACATGAAAGAGTTGACGGCGGGCAGCGTGCTTTACCTGCCGGTGTTTGTCCCTGGGGGCATGCTGGTCCTGGGCGACTGCCACGCCGTAGTGGGGGATGGGGCCGTGGCGGGAACGGGCGCCGAATGTTCCGCCGACACCCACATCCGGGTTACCGTGGAAAAGGGAATGGACATCAAGGGGCCAAGGGCGTTGACCGCGGACCATTTCGTGGTCCTGTCCCACGGCGAGGACCTGGGACCCGCCATGAGGCAGGCTGTGCGCGACATGGTCGATTTCCTGGTGAAAGAAAAGGGCCTTGAACCCTACGACGCCTACACGCTATGCAGCCTGGCCGGCGACGTCCGGGTCTCCCGCACCTTTCGCCCCATCAGCCCGGTGAAGATGATGCTTTCCCGGCAGGTATTGGATCAGTTGGGGTAGTTTCAGGCTACGAGGTCGCTGCATCGGCTAGCTGCTTCCGCTTGAACCATCGGACCATGTCGTCCTGACCCAACCACTATGTCATCCTGAAGCCTTCGGCTGCGCTCGGGATAAACTCCGTGAAGGATCTAAAGTCAGCGGACGCCTCCTCCCCAGATGTTTCGCCGCTGCGGCTGGCTCAACATGACATTTTTGAGGTCTCGACCTCTACGAATTTGGCGAACCGCCGGGATGGGTGTTCCATTGATTATGGCAAAGCCACCAACCCGAAGCCGCCATGCGGAGACACGAGGCCCCGCCAGAGGTATCACGTTACCGAATACCCACCATCCACCACGATGACCGCTCCCGTAACATAGTCCGACGCGTGGCTGGCGAGGAAGATGGCGGCTCCCTGCAATTCCTCGGGTTCTCCCCAACGGCCGGTGGGAATGCGGCGGTTGATCAGGTCGTAACGGGCCGGATCCCGCTCGGGAATGGCCTCGGTCAACTCGGTCATGAACCAGCCCGGCAGGATGGCGTTGACCTGGATGTGGTCTTGGGCCCAGGCGATGGCCAGGCTCTTGGTAAGCTGCACCACTCCGGCCTTGCTGGCCGCGTAGGGCGCCACCCAATCGCTGCCGAACAGGGAGAACATGGACCCGATGTTGATGATTTTCCCCCCGCCCTGCTCTTTCATGTGGGGATAGACCTGTTGGCAGGCGATGAACCCCGCCCTGAGATTCACGTTCACCACCCGGTCCCACTCTTCTACTGAAAGCTCCTGGGGCATTTTGCGCACGGAGATGCCGGCGTTGTTGACCAGGATATCTATGCGACCGAAGTGTTCCTTGGTTTTGGCCACCATCTGATTGATGGATTCCTGATCGGCAACGTCCACCGGAACGTCCAGCGCTCCGACGCCCACAGCCAGGATCTGCGACACTGCCTGAGCTGTCTTTTCTGGATTGCGCGCGGCAATGGCGATGTCGGCGCCGGCCTGGGCCAGCCCCAGCGCCATCCCCAACCCTAACCCGCCGTTGCCGCCGGTGACGATGGCCACCTGCCCCTTCAAGTCAAACATTTGGTCGAAGCCCATGGCGTCCCCCTGGCAAGATAGGAATTGAATGAGTCCGTTTAACGATCGATGCTACAGGTCTCGTACGTACCTGAGGTCCAACGGCTCCAAGACAAACTCGGTGGAGTCCCAGAACCCGGTGGCCCAAGGATGGTATTTTTCCACCACTGCGCCCACGCGCCTGGCCCCTTGGTCTTTTAGCCACGCTTCCGCTTCCGCGACCAACCGGAGGGCGATCCCCTGCCGCCGGTGACCGGGATGCACCGCCAGCCGGTAGATATTTCCCCGCCAACCATCGAAGGAGGCTATGATTGAGCCTATTATCCGGGAGCCGCTCTCGGAAATTATCACCGACGACGCCCCGGAATCAATGGTTCGCCGAAGGTCTTGGCTGGTGTCGGTGACGCTGGCGGTGGCCTTAGCGGCACGCCACAGATCCAACACGGATTCAATATCTTCTTCTGAACACCGGCGAAGGATGATCTCGTCGCCCATCTTTGTTACTCCCGTCTAAGTAGCTTACCTTGAGCGGCTTATTTCCTAGCGGTCAGCAGATGTGCTTCCATGGGGAATCTAAGACCATTCTCTCCCAAGTACGGCGCCAATTCAGTGGTAACATTGGCGGCCAATGAATCGAGGGATTCTTCGGAGAATCGGGTGTTGGTGCGCCTCATTATGGATTTTACCGCGATGGCCCGTGTGAATTCCTCGGCTGAAGCAAATACGGCATCGTTGCTACGTGTTACGACCTTGGCTTCTTGGAATCCTCCATTCAGGAAGGAAAGTCTCAATTCGTTTGGACTAGGAAACGCGAAGAGTTCGTCCAAAAGGCAAGCGGCGGAAGACCCCACGTTTTGCCTTGTCGCGGTCCGGGAAGAATTGGAACCCTTGTTGACATACCACCAGGCCGAATTCCTGGTCAGTAAATGGAAGGGAACCCGCGTCTCCCTCTCGCCAATCTGTCGACGGGTCGATGGCGCGGGCCGTGGCGATCTGGGCTCCGTTAAGATCGCCACCAACGACTTCACCGCCAGGTTGAACCATGAGGGCTGCCATCCGCGCGACGACTCCGGTTCCGCAGGCAAGGTCAAGAGTGCGCTCACCGGCTTGGGGCGCCGCCAGTTCCAAAATCGCCGCCGACCATTGGGCAAAGATCGCGGGCACCATGAACCGCTGGTAGATCTCGGAAGGCGAAGTGGTTGATTGGATCATTTGCATACCTATTTCCGGTTCCTGAAATCGGCCTGGTGAGCCCGCTTTTGCCTAAGATGGCGCCTGGCCCGTGTAGACTGTGAGTCCCTCCATGTAGTGCAGGTCCTGGCGGTTGAACGCATACTCCGAGCCCTGGGGGTCGGTCAAGAGGCGAATAGCCTCGGCATCCTCCGGGGTGATGAATGCCATGCGCTCTTCGCTGTTCACCCAGCGATCGATCAGACTGAGCATGTACTCGGTCTGATCGTGGGAGAACGGCGGCAACAGTTCCAACATAAAGGTCTTCGCTGAAATGTTGGTGAGACCGGCGTCGGCCAGCAACTTGGTCCGTCCGTGGGGGAAGCGGACCACCCCTTCGCCCTCGCGGACGTTCTTCTGGAACCACTGGTTGAAGGCCACCTCCAAACGGTCTTCGAGGCCCGGCGCCGTGATGCCGGTGTCGGTTGGCAGGAACCGGGGCCGCAGTCCGCCTTCCCGCAAGGAGAACCGTCCGCCGGGCTTAAGCACCCGGGCGACTTCGCGAACGCCTGCCAGTTGGTCGGGGAGATGGTGGATGGTCTTGCTGGACCAGACCAGATCGAATCGGCCGTCCTCGAAGGGCAGGTGTTGGATATATCCTTCGTGGAACGACACACTGCCCTTAACCTGGCTACGCTCCACCCGCTGCTTGGCTGTCTCCAGCAATTCCGGAGTAACATCGAGGGCGGCGACGCTCCCATCAGCCCCGACGGCTCCGGCCAGCAAAGCCGTGAAACCACCGGCTCCAGAGCCTGCCTCCAGAGCCGCGGCCCCGGAACCGATCTCCAGCCAATCGATGATCTCCTGGTACACGCCTCCGTAGAAAGTGTCGGAGCGGATCAAGTTTGATTTCCTCGTAACAAGGCCTGTTTGAGATGAGTCCTGGCGTGCGAAGGTGGTCTGGAGCGGAGGAGGCCACGGGATGCCGGCTGCTGGCCTCACCGCCCTATCTGCTGCGCTCAGGACAAGCGTGATCCCGTTGCGGTACCCCTTCCGTGGCTCAGGGCACC
>DAOUHE010000031.1:0-4832 GCA_034428715.1 Dehalococcoidia bacterium
GCAATCAGATGAACAGTCAAAAGAGAGGAGGTGGCTGCCAACCAGAGCATTGGTAGACCTTGGAAAGACAGCGGGACCCTCACTTAACATTGCTCCAATACTGTCCAACTGATGGGGTCCACCTTAATCCACACGTTCTCCTCTGATTCACTAGTGGGAGGTTCCACCAATGCTCGAGTTCACGGTCAGGCTTATATGCAGGACTAGGCAAGGTCAACTTAGCTACTTATAATCCGTATTAGTTCATGTGGCCGGGCCTATGGTTAATCATCTCCCGGCGGCTCGTAGCAGCCCGTGTAATTTGTTTATCTTAGGAGAAGAATATGCCAGAAGCGTCCCAGATCATTTATACCAAAATCGATGAGGCTCCGGCCCTGGCATCGCACTCGTTGTTGCCGATCCTCCGGGCCTTCACCAAGGGCTCCGGAATCGAACTGGAGGCCTGGGATATCTCGTTGACCGGTCGAATCATCGCGAATTTCCCGGACAATCTGACCGATGAGCAAAAAGTCCCGGATTATCTGACCATGGCTGGTAAGCTGTGCTTGGAACCCTCGGCGAACATCATCAAGCTTCCCAATATCAGCGCCTCTATTCCCCAGTTGAAAGCAGCGGTCAAGGAACTTCAGGACAAGGGATATGATATTCCCGACTACCCCGATGATCCTGCGAACGACAGGCAACGCGAGATATTTCAGCGTTTTTCCAAGGTGCTGGGCAGCGCGGTCAACCCGGTTCTGCGGGAAGGGAACTCCGATCGCCGGTCGGCAACTGCGGTCAAGGAGCACGGCCAACGCAATCCCCACCGGATGATGCAGGACTGGCCGGAAGTTTCCAAATCCCGAGTGGCTCACATGGCCAGCAGGGATTTCTACGGTACCGAACAGGCCGTGACAGTTACGGAGGCGGGATCGGCCGCCATCGAATTCGTGGCCCTCGATGGGCGTGTGAACGTTCTCAAAACCGGTATCCCCTTGATAGCTGATGAGATCATCGATTGCGCCGTAATGAATGTGGGGGAGCTCCGCCAGTTCTACGCTGAAGAAATGGAAAAAGCTAAAGCTGATGGCGTGTTGCTTTCTTTGCACGTGAAGACGACCATGATGCGGGTGTCAGATCCGATAATCTTCGGTCATTGTGTGTCGGTTTACTACGAGGACGTGTTGAATAAACATGGGGCCGAATTGGGTGAGCTTGCGGTGAATCCCGACAATGGGATTGCCGAACTCTACACCAAGATCCAGTCTCTTACTGAAGAAAAACGAGCGGAGATCGAAGCGGATATCCAGGCAGTCTATAGCGTCCGTCCCGAACTGATGATGGTGAACTCCAGCCGGGGTATCACCAATCTGCACGTGCCCAGCGATGTGATCATCGATGCTACCATGCCGGTGATGGTCCGCGATGGCGGCCGCACTTGGGGTCCCGACAACGAGCTGCACGACACTGTCGCGATGATCCCTGACCGCTCTTACGCGACTCTGTATCAGGCGGTCATCGACGATTGCAAGGAGCATGGAGCATTCGATCCGGCCACCATAGGCAGTGTCGCCAATGTTGGGCTGATGGCCCAACAAGCCGAAGAGTACGGCTCCCACGACAAGACTTTTAAAGCCCCCGGTAACGGGTCGATCCGGGTGGTGGACGCGTCGGGCACTACGCTGATGGAACAGAGGGTTGAGGAAGACGATATCTTTCGGATGTGCCAGACCAAGGACGCGGCGATTCAGGACTGGGTCA
Organism: Dehalococcoidia bacterium; assembly: GCA_034428715.1. Classification (GTDB taxonomy): domain Bacteria; phylum Chloroflexota; class Dehalococcoidia; order Lucifugimonadales; family UBA3495; genus Io17-Chloro-G2. Next base: position 1,741 of record DAOUHE010000031.1, read on the forward strand.
AGCTTGGAGTCAATCGAGCTAGGATCACCGGCGCGCCGGCCATAATTTGGTTGGACCCGAACCGGGCTCACGACGCTGAACTGATCAAAAAGGTGGACAAATATCTGCCCACCCACGAAACGGCCGGGTTGGACATTCGCACTATGTCTACCATCGACGCGATGGCGGTCACGATGGCGCGCAGCCGCGCTGGCCAGGACACGATCTCAGTGACCGGTAACGTATTGCGTGATTATCTGACCGACCTCTTCCCAATCCTGGAATTGGGCACCAGCGCCAAGATGCTTTCTGTCGTACCCTTGCTTCAGGGTGGTGGGATGTTCGAGACCGGCGCCGGAGGGTCGGCCCCCAGGCATGTACAGCAGTTCCTGGAGGAAGGCCATCTGCGGTGGGATTCTCTGGGCGAATTCTGTGCCATCGTTGCTTCCTTCGAGCATCTAGGCGAGGTGTTTAAGAACGACAAGGCAAAGCTCTTAGCCGAGACCCTGGATCAGGCGATAGGGCAACATTTGGAACACAATCGGGCGCCATCGCGCCGGGTGAACGAACTGGACACCCGAGGCAGTCATTTCTACCTCGCTCTGTACTGGGCGGACGCACTGGCCAAGCAAACCCAAGACCCAGAGCTGCAAGCTCGCTTTACCGGCGTGGCCCAGCAGATGGCCGCCAACGAAGACAAGATCGTCCAGGAGTTGAACGACGCTCAGGGAAAGCCGATGGATATAGGTGGTTATTACCTTCCCAATTATGAGCTGGCCGCCAAGGCCATGCGCCCCAGCGCCACTCTGAATGCGATCGTGGACGCGATTTAGCAACACACCGACTGGCTGAGGCGTGGTCTTCAGCCAGTCGGTTTTTGGGTGTCTGAGTGCTTAAGGTTAGTGCAATCCCCACCTGAATATCCATGAGTGTCTCAATTCATCCCCACCTAAGTTTATTATTTGCCTTGCCCGATCTAACCTCGTATACTTCGGCCAAATCAAACCGAAGGTGGCAACGTGCGATGAATAGGATTGCATTGATCAAGACGCCGACCCGGTTTCACTCGAACCGAACTGTAAGTCTATGGTCGTTTACGGTGCGAACGGTTCGGGGAAATCATCCTTTGTGGATGCGGTTGAATATGTGCTCAAGGACAGCAAGATCGGGCACCTCAACCACGAGTACAGCGGCACTCGCCAGGTAAAGGCGATCCCCAACACGCACAAACCCAAGGAATTGAACACCGAGGTGAGGATTACGTTCCAAGACGGTTCGGAGCTCAAGACCGAAATTAAACAAAATGGCTTATCCACGTTAAGGGCTGAAAGCTAACCGGTTGTCAGACGCTTCCGTAGCGGCCCGAGACCATTCGACAAGCCTGTCCTGAGCCGAGCCGAAGGGCTCAGGGCGAAGGGATGATGCCGGCGGTTATTTCGGATGCCCACTCTTACGGCACTTCTCTTCCTTTGGATAGCAAGGGTATGGTCATATTCAGGCTGGTTCCCTGGCCGATTATACTCTCGATGCTCAAACTGCCGCCCAACTCCTCGGCCCGTTGGGTCATGTTGTTCAACCCCCGGCCCTCAATCACATCCCCTCGGGGAAAACCATTCCCGTTGTCCCGGATCTCTATGTGGACCAGATCGTCTTCAAATGCCAGGGTCACGTCAACGCGAGAGGCTACGGCATGTCGGTAGACGTTGGCCAACCCCTCCTGAACGATGCGGAACAGGGCTGCGCTGGTTGCCAGAGGCAAGGGCGTTTCCCCACCAATAGTGCTGAACTCGGCTTGCATCGAAGTCACCGACCTGAATTCTTGCAATTGATTTTCAAGGGCTTGGATGATCGAGCGGTCTCCCTCCAACATCGGCTTCAAGTCAAAGATGTAATGGCGGGTCTCTAGCAAGGCCTGCCGGGACATGCCCACCAGTGATTGCAGCCGTTCCCGCAGGCCCTCCCTGCCCTTCGCCGCCAGTTCCACGCAGGTTTCCAGGCTGATGTTGAGCATGTAAAGTGATTGGGCGACGCCGTCGTGGATCTCCCGGGCTATTCGGCCTCGCTCTTCGGCTAAACGGCTGCGTTCTTGAATGGCAGCCAGTTCCGCCCTTTGGGTTTGCCTTTGCAATTCCAGGTTCTCTTCGGAGATTCGGCGCTCGGCCGCCACCGCCTCCCTGCGCCGGGACCGCTCCCAACCGGTGATCAATGCCCCTGCGCCGACGATGCCCACCATACATGCCAGCCGGACGGCCAGTTGCTTTTCTTCCTCGGCCTCCAGATCCAAGCCGGGAGCGACCACAAAGGCCATCAGCGCATACAGGCCCATGACAAACGAGGCCAGGGGGAAACTGGCCCGTTTGGGGAACATCAGGGAAAATCCTAGCAACGCCGGATAGTAAAAGACGTAGAAGTCGTTGGCCAGTCCTCCTCTTAAAAACAGCCCAATGGTGATCAGCATCAGATCGGCGATGCTTGAAACAAGGGCGTGGCGCCAGGTAACCGGCAGGCCCTTGACCAGCCGCCAGGACATGAAACCATTTAGCAGGGCCAGACCTGCTCCCATCAGGTTCAACACCAGGTGAATGGTGTCCGTATCAGCCCGGTAGTTGTTGAGGAAAAACCAAGTGCCTAGAAGCAACCATCGTATGACCACTGCGATAGTTACCGTGGGCCGGTAGTCGTCGAAAATGGCAAAGGAGGGAGGGCTTAGTTGTACCACCTGCAACTTCCTCGCTGGCCGTTGGAGTCATTCCGAGATGGAGCTTAACGGCAAATTAGTGGATTAACATAAAAAGGTCAAGGCCGGGAGAAGGCGGGTACAGGTTGGACTCTCCTGATTTCGAAGGGCTTAGGACAACGGGGAATCCCCCTAAATCTCCCTTTGCGAATGGGGGACTCGCAGTTTTGTCACCGATAGTTGACGCCTAGCGGATTTTTCAGATTTGCGCAGGAATCAGATTACCGTTGGGCCTCTAAGACCTAGAAGCCCGGCTGAAAAGCCCTGCTGTGACGAGATGAGGTGGAGGATAACCAGTGGACTGGGCCAAGTCTGAGACTAAGGGCGACCCATCTGGCCGCGGCCAATATGAATTGGGCAGTAACGATGGGCGACC
>DAOUHE010000032.1:0-7937 GCA_034428715.1 Dehalococcoidia bacterium
CAGTTCACTAAACCCCAGCTCTTGGAGAATCTCTATGCTGTGCTGGCCAAGACTGGGTGCCGGCTGCCGGTCAGCAGAAGGAGTCTCTGAATACAGGACCTGTACGCCTGCTTGTCGCAAATTACTGTATCAAGAATAGTCCAATGGTTCTCACAGTGATCATCACCACCTGCGCTTTCGGCGGATTTGGCATGGCCCACAACCAGGTGATCCCAGGCATTGCCAAGGACCTCCTCGGGACCGGCGCGGCAGGCGTTGGCTTGTTGTTGTTAGGCTCGGGTATCGGATCGTTGATCGGCAGCCTGTTGCTGCCAATCATTAGCAGGGCCCATGTCTATCGCGCCCTGTTGGTGTGTTTGGTGATTTTCACGGCGGTGCTTTCGCTTTTTGCCTGGTCGAACTGGTTCTGGACTTCATGGGTATTTCTCCTGCTGATAGGCATGCTGGGTGTGGGGATGGTCTGGCCTTTGGCCACCACGATGATTCAAACGGAGTCTTCTCCAGAGATGCGGGGACGAGTGATGGGTATACTGCAATTCACGCCGGGGTTCCACCTGGCGGGGGCCTTCCCCTTAGCATTGGCCGCCGGGCAATTCGGATGGGAAGCGGCTATAACTGGCGCCGCCGGCATCAGTCTCGCAACGACGGTTTGGTTCGCCTTGGTTCGCAGGGGTGCGTTATCCAACGGCATACCTTCCGCCATCCTGAGAAGTTAGAGGTTGCGGGTTTTAATCACTATTCTTTCAAGCCCGATCGCAGTGCCACGTAAACCCGCTCAGCCGTAATTGGCAGCTCGAATAGTTGACAGCCGGTGGCGTCGGCGACGGCGTTAGCTATGGCGGCGGCGGTGGCGTTGTTTGCCAGCTCCCCGATGGCTTTTGCCTCATACGGGCCGGTGCCGTCAGCCGTGTGCACTAGGACGGTCTCTAGGGGCGGGACGTCCGCGATGGTCGGCATCTTGTAGTCGCCCAGGTTTCCGTTCAGGACATGGCCTCCGTCTGTCACGAGTTCCTCGGTGACCGCCAATCCGAGACCTGTGATTACCCCTCCGTCTATCTGGCCTTGATGCGCCAATGGGTTTATGATGGTGCCTACGTCATGGGCTATGGTCAACCACAGGACTTTGACTTGGCCCGTCTCTCGGTCCACCTCGACTTCGGCCACTTGGGCGCTGAAATAGGTGATGTCTTCGGGTTCGGCGGCATTGTGCTCGACGGTCACCGTGTGGGGGAGGATCATGCCGTCCAAGATCGCCTGCCTGATCTGCGCGCAGGCTTTTATGACCGCTTGACCTTCGGTATAGCCCCGGCTGGCTCGCGGACCTTCGTCGTAGGGCGTGCTGTCCGTATCGCCTTGGCTCACCCGCACCTGGGCCAGCGGCACTTGCATCTCGCTGGCCACCATCTGTTGCTCGATGGTGTGGGTTCCGGTGCCTATATCCACGGTGGGGCTGATGACGGAGAACGATCCATCGGCCTCGGCGGTCAAAACGGCCCCGGCGACCCCGGCGCCTATTTGGCGGCCGAAGATGGCCACTCCCCGGCCGTGGCCCGGTCCCTTCTTGGGTTGTTCCCACTGGCCCGCTTCCAGGGCGGCTTCCATGACCTCGCGGACATTCACTAATCGTAAAGGCCGGCCCAGGCCGTCCTCCTCTCCTGGTTTCAGCAGGTTCTTCCGCCGAAACTCAGCCGGGTCCATCCCGAGCTCCCTTGCCAACAGGTCGGTATGGCATTCAAGGGCAAAGGTGTATTGGTGGGCGCCAGGGGCGCGGAAGTATCCCCCCGGCGTGGTATTGGTGTACACCTGGAGGAATTTAAACGACGTGTTGGGGATGTTGTAGCCGCCGCCCACGTAATGGTGGGTAGACAGATATGCTCGGGGCTTCATAGCTCCGTAGGCTCCGCTGGCGTGGACCGCGCGAACTTCGCGAGCGGTCAAACGGCCGTCCCGGGTCACTCCCGAGCGTATGGTTATGAAGGTAGGGTGGGTCGGGTTGCTGGCGGTAAGCTCTTCGAAAGAACTCATCACGATCTTGACGGGCCGGTCTGCCATCTTCGACAGGAGGTAGGCGATGGGAAGGTCGCGGGCGTCCCCCTTCCCTCCGAAATCGCCCCCCACCGCGGCGACGTTGACCCTGATCTGCTCTTCCTCTAGCCCCACCGCCTGCGCCAGTTGCCCTCGCGCCCGAAATGGCGCCTTGCTGGAACACCACGCTTGGATGCGCCCGCTATCGTCAATTGATACTATGCTGGCAAAGGGCTCCAGATAGCCTTGGTGACGGCTGGGCACGGAGAACGAGTGCTCTAAGACAATGTCGGCCTCGGCAAAACCCTGGGCGGCGTCGCCTTTCGACCAGGAGAGCCGGGTTTGGCCGTTGCGTACATCCGTTGCCAGAAGGTGGAGCGGCGCTCCCTGGTACGCCGCGACATCATCATGAAGCAGGGGGGCGTCCGGCCGCATCGCCTCCATTGGGTCGAAGACCGCCGGAAGCATTTCATAGTCAACACTAATCAACTGGAGCGCTTCCTCCGCGGCTTCCGGCGTCTCCGCGGCGACGGCAGCAACCCGGTCACAGATGTAGCGAACCCGGTCCCAGCAGAGGACGGGAAGGTCTAGAAGAACCTTTCCCATGTAGAAACCGACGGCGTCTTGGCCGGTGATCACGGCCTTGACGCCTGGCACACCCCAGGCCGCCGAGGCATTGATGTTCAGGATGCGGGCGTGAGGATGGGGACTGCGCAGGATCTTGCCCCAGAGCATTCCAGGTAGATCCACGTCGGCCGTGTAGATGGTTCGTCCGGTGACTTTGTCCGTTCCCTCGATATGCGGTACAGACGCGCCTATGATCGTTGATTGGGTACTCATCTCGCCATCCCTTTGGTATTCTCAGGAGAATCCAAGGCGTATTCGCTCGGGCCATCGGGCACGCTTGGTTCTTGGATTCGGTCAAGATCTTTAGCGGCCCTTGGCTAAAGATCCTAGATGTGCCCCCGGATGTTAACATCTATTTAAAGTCCTTTTGTTAATCGTGGTTGAGAAAACTATTAGCGATACGGAGAGGTGGTTATGAGCGAATATATCCCCAGTACCAGCGAGTGGGTGGCAGATCAAGTCGAATTATACGAAGGTAGCGGAGGCACCGACGGGTTGACCTTGAGAGACACGGGCCTGCCGGTGATAATCGTGACCAATAAAGGGCGAAAAACCGGCGCGATCCGTAAGACTCCTTTGATGAGAGCCGTGGATGGAAATAACTATATTCTGGTGGCATCTAGGGGTGGTGCGCCAAAACATCCGGTTTGGTATCACAATCTAAAGGCGGATCCGAATGTTGAGATACGCGACGAGACCAAAGTTTATTCGATGAGGGTACGGGAGGTGGTGGATCACGCCGAGAGACAGCGGCTCTGGGATATCGCGGTGAAAGCCTATCCTCCCTATCAGGAGTACCAAGAGAGAACCGATCGCGTCATTCCGGTCTTCTTAGCGGAAGCCACCTAGCGAAATGAAAAGACTGGGAGGCTGGCTTGGTCCCGGAGACCCGCCGGTACCGCAGTGGGAATGAGCCATCTTTGGTGGTGATTCTAACGTCCTGACAAACCAATCAGCCCATGCTCGCGGCATGGGCTGATTGGTTTTTTGCTTGTATTAGTTGGCGGGAGAGTGGTTACTTGCGGAGAAAGGTCCTCGGCAACACCACCCAGAGAGTGAACAATCCCACGAAAGTTGCGGCCGCTGCTATCATTTCCATAATGCCCTCTCGGTCTGTGTTGATGATCCCACTATGGTCTCGTTGTGTTACAACGGTGTTACCAACCGGTTAAACCTTTGTTACATTTCACGCCCCCGTCGCGCCTAATCCCGGTAATTTGGCAAGCTCTTACTCAACCGCTTCACCCGAGAATGGCCAGCAGACCGAGAGGGACTCGGATTTAAACGAAGGGCGAATGGGAAGAATAGCCGCGGTCTAGTTTTCCGATGCCGGTGAATTTACCCGGAAATTCCAATGACCAATTCGGATTTCCCGGCCGTGATTGCTTCATTACTTATTTCGTTTGGGCGCCACGTTTTGTTCAAAAAAGGTAGCCACGTTAAGTGGATAAGGTGGGCCCTTTCAGTAGGACCGGATCGGGACCTTTGGGTGCAGTTTCATCGTTAGATTTCACACCCATGAAGATCCAGGTCCGCTAGAAGTTCGCCTTTTCACGGTTCCGTCGTTTATTGGACGCAAATCCGCTGCCTACGGCTCCCCACCAACCGCGGGATCCGCCCACTGGACGATTCCCCGCGTTCCCCAGTCCTCGATCTGCTGGACGTCGTACCCCATCTCCCTAAGGAGGGGCTTGGTGTGCTGGCCGATTTGGATGGAGGTTCGGTAGAGTCCAGGGGTCAGGGAAAATTCGACCAACCCGCCGTAACGGAGGTACTTGCCGATATACGGATGCTCCACTTCAACGCTCAGAGCATTCGCCTTGGCGTGGGGATGGTCCGCGTAAAACTCTCCCTCCAAAGCTTCATCGGCCTGGACACAGCCGATGTCCGCCTTGATTAACAACTCTTCCCACTCGGAAGCGGTGCGCCCGGCGAGGATTCCCGAGATCTCGGTGATCAGGGCCTGGTCATTGGCCTGCCGCGCCTCTCGAGTAGAGAAGCGGTGATCGGCCAGGAGGTCTTCCCGCCCCACCGTACTGCAGAATATCTCCCACTCGTCCTGGAACAGACAACCCAGGAACACCCACCCCTCCCCGCAGCGGTAGAGGCGGTACAGGGCATGGAGGCCATGGATCTCTTCGTCGGGCATCGCGACGGGTGGGCGGTTTGCGTAGTCGTAATACTCATCGGCATTGGTCCAGGCATTGGCGTTGAGCATGTTGATGTGGACGGGCTGGCCCTTACCGGTGAGGTCCCGCGCCCGGAGGCCAAGGATGATGCCCGTGGCCACAGCTGCGGAGGTGTTCTGGTCCGGTCCCCAGTTTGATCTCATGATCCAGCGGGTTGCCTCAACGATCTCCTCAATGTCCATGGCCTGTTCCGGAGGAGGAGGCATGCCTCGGCCCATTTGACGCATTGGTCCGCCCATGACGGCGCCCGGAATGGGATGGGCGCCCGGCCTACTCGCGTGTATACCGTTTTCGCCATAGGTTCCCATCCAGACATGGACCAGGCCGGGATTGATCTTCCGGCATGTCTCCTCATCGACCTGGAGACGCTCGGGAACGCCTGGGCGAAAGTTGTGCAAGAGAATATCGGCCTTGGCGATGAGCTTGTGGATGATCTCTTTGCCCTCAGGGGTCTGAAGGTCGACCTGAATGCATTCCTTACCAGCGTAGGTCCTTGCGTCGGCCATGGCTTGTGCCGTGGAGCGCCGCCCTTCATCCAAACGCCCATCGGTGGCGTCGACCTTGATGACCCGCGCGCCAAGGTCCGCCAAAAGGGCGGCTCCGTAGGGTCCGGCCTGGATCGTCGCCAGATCCAGGATGGTGACTCCTGACAGGGGGTGGGCCAGTACATCGGCGCCATAGGCCTCAAGTAAGCCACCGCTTACAGCCACGGGCTGCTGCCGCAGGCGTCCTAGCACTTCTGCGTTGTGTTGTCCCACATCGGGGGCTGGCCCGCTTGGCTCTCCCGGGGTGTCCTTAAGGTCCACGAGAGGGGCCAGGGTGCGCAAAGGGCCCACGCGAGGATCATCTATCGTTGCTACGGTGCCGTTGGAGAGCACTGCAGGATGATCCATGGCCTGGATGCTATTGCGATAGGGCTCAGCGGCGATGTTGCCGTCCTGGAGATAGATCTCCATCCACTCGCCAGCGGTCTTCTCCAACTGCTTCTTCAGTATCTCACGGCGCAGCAGCTCCCGGTTTTCCAAGGTGATGCCGGGAACGTTCTTGAACCGCTCATCCTCCAGCAGATGTCCAAGTCCAATGGCCTTGATATGGCCCTGGATGTGTGGGGCCCTCAGGTTGGCGTGTTGTAGCCATGTGCTGTCCTTGGTCCGAACCGGAATATATCCAATGGAAGAGAGGCCTCTGCCGCCGCCGGGTCTCCCCGGAAACCGCTCCGGGTCTCTGCGCCGGAGCTGCATATTCACCAGTCCACCGTCACCGGCATTGTTGTCGTGGGGAGAGGCCAGGCTCTGGATGATGCTGGTCTGGACCCATTGCCCACGCCCGCATTGGTCCCGCACCTGGAGGGCGCCAATGATACCGCGCACCGCAGCCTGGCTGGCATGCCAGCTGCCGGTGTACACCGCCGAGTAGACCGGGCCATCTCGGTTGGGCTGTCCCTGCAGGTTGAGCATGCGCCCTGCCTTGGCCGCGACTACACCCTCATACCCTTTTACCCGGCGGAGCGGGCCCTTTTGCCCAAAGCCCGTGATCGAGCAGTAGACCAACCGAGGGTAAAGTTGCGCCAGGGTGTCATACCCCAACCCCCATTCGGCCATGTCTCCGGGACGGAATGACTCTACCAGTACATCAGCCTCACCGGCGAGCTGGATGGCTTGCTCACGGCCTTCGGCAGTTTTGAGATCCAGCACAATACCTTTCTTTCCGCGGTTCCATGAGATCCAGGCGGGCTGAAAACGGAAAGGATCACCGCCGGGAGATTCCACCTTGATCACGTCGGCCCCGTAGTCGGCCATTACCAAGGTGCAGATTGCCCCCGGCATCCCCAATGAGAAATCGAGGACGGTTAAGCCTGTATATGGTCCTGGCACGGTCCACCTCACTCTTTAGTTTAGCGGGATTTCCCAGATGAACCTGGGTCCCCACAAATATGACCCTCTGGGATATCTCGAACTATTACACGGCGCACTGAGCGCGTCAAATGCCCTCGTATTCGGTCGGCTGCCCAACTCCGGCTGTGGCCTGGTCCTATTCCAGAGATACTAAGGATGTCATAAACAGATTGACTGTCCACGCGCAGTTAGTAGGATCTTCTGCGAATCACGGCCTTGCCTTAAAACCCGTCAAAACTAAATTGTTTTGGGGCAACTGACTCTTTTGCCTCAAAAGTCCAGAACACCGGCTCCAAGCCTAATTCGTAGATGCTCTGAATCAGGCAGCAGCAGTTTCCTGGGGGAAGTTCGCCTTCTACGCGGGACTGCGGGGCCTACAAGCGCACTTTGATGACAGATAAAGTGTGCTGGAACCGGAAAGGTAACACCGAAATCGTTCCTGAGGGCTAGCAAGATGATGGTTGACCGCCCGTTGCACGAGAGCAACATGAGTACCAAACGGGCCGTGAGGCGAGGAATTGTGTCACTGGAGATTGATATGGAAGAATCCGCTGCGTATGGTTTTGACTACGAGGCACTATCTGCTTTACTAGCCCCCATCAAAAGAGCGCTTGCATATGGCAGCTTAACGCTTATGTTTCTTGCAGCCGCATGCACGAGTGCAGCTACCCCTATTGCACAGCGTCATGACACACTTACTCCTACTCCAGCAATTGCTGCCACAACTCCGACAGATACTCCAACCACTGTAACTCCTCCACCGCCCACAGGGCCCAAATTGGCTATCTATCCCACCGGATCTACGTCGGTAGAGCGAGTCGAATTTAGGGCATTCCAACGAATATGCCAGGACTTTGCCGGATGTGAGTCTTTGGATTTCCGCGAAAATCATTCTTTAGCAAGGTTACAGGAGTTCGACATCATTTTATTTTCCCCGATGAATTATAAGGTCAATAGAGATTTCGTCTGGGTTTCCAGAGATACTATCAAGAAATATGTACACACTGGCGGAAAGCTATTTGTACTTAGTGACGGTGGGATTTTGAATCATGACTGGGTTCCACCAGGTATAGAGTAAGGTGGACCCCATCAGTTGGACAGTATTGGAGCAATGTTAAGTGAGGGTCCCGCTGTCTTTCCAAGGTCTACCAATGCTCTGGTTGGCGGCCACCTCCTCTCTTTTGACTGTTCATCTGATTGC
>DAOUHE010000033.1:0-56138 GCA_034428715.1 Dehalococcoidia bacterium
CAATCCCGGTAGAGAATCCCGGTAGAGAATCCCGGTAGAGAATCCCGGTAGAGAATCCCGGTAGAGAATCCCGGTAGAGAATCCCGGTAGAGAATCCCGGTAGAGAATCCCGGTAGAGAATCCCCGGTCGATGGTTCCGCGGCGTGGTTTCGTTCAGTTCAAAACCCAAAATTTCGCATTTGAAGCTGCTTCATCGTCTATGCAATCAGTTAAACATTGTTTACCGAAGAGGTTGAATTCAAACACTGCCGTCCATTCCGCAAGCTCATTGTGCCTGCTTTAATGCCCGGTGGTGAGGCTATCCAGAAGCCGGTTGGTTATCCGTCTGGCATTCGTGTTGGAAGAATGTCCGATATCGGGAAGCGGCGAGCTACCGAGGGGACTATGATGGCCAAGCTGGACCCCAAAGTGGTGAACGCCGGCCCGAGATAAACCGTTTCCGTTTAACGAATCAGACTCTTTCGAAGTTAAAACACGGAAGATGATGCAAGAAATCCAATCGAATTTCTCCGGAGTTAACGGGTTTGGGGAGATTTCGCCCAAGAGTCTGAATTTCGGACAGCCCGACGGTGGACTTGTTACTGCGGGTGACGGGACTTGTCAACTGAGAGGTAAACTCGTTCTGATTCCGCTGGAGACTTATTCTTGCACCAGGTTGGGGGTCCAAAATGAACTTGATCAATGTCTCGAGGATTTCCGAGCCAAGCACTTGCGCGATTTCGTCTACCAAACAGCGGCCTCCAAAACCAGGGCAAAAAGACAAAAGATGGTTATTTGTTTGGGACTCTGCGTCATGATTTATAGCCATAGATTTTGCCCGCCTCCGCCCTTGAATTGATGTCCGGTATTGCAAAGATTTTCGCTATTGATCAAATTTTAGGTGCATGGTGATTATACCCGACCCATGAGGTAATTGGGGCACGTTTAGCATTGATGAACAGAGTTAACAAAGTGAAATCATATCATATTTGTTTTTATTTAACCCAGATTACATTAATATAAACCTATTTATAAATGCCAAATCGCCCAATATCTTCAAGACATCGGGCTTTCCGGCTCGCCCCGTGTAAAGGGCTGGTTGAAGATTCTAGAGGAGTGCTAGGGGGTTTTGATGCTGACTCCGCCGTCCACTGCCCAGGTCTGGCCCGTGATATACGCCGCGGCGGGAGACGCCAGGAAAACGGCCAGGTATCCCGGTTCTTTCAAACGCCCAACCCGGCCCAAGGGAACTGTACCCTTAGCCGCTTCATCTCTGGCCAGATAGGTTTCCAGCGACATTTGATCCGGGTCGGGGAACGAACCAGGGGCGATTGCGTTCACCCTGATCCCGTAAGGAGCCCATTCTTGTGCCAAACTCTCGGTGAACCGCATCACCCCTGCTTTGGAGGCATCATAGGCCGATGACAGCGCCCGTCCTCTGAATGAGGCCCAGCCGGAGACATTGATCACGCAGCCTTGCCGCCGCTCCAAGAGGTGGGCGCCCAGGGCACGGCATCCTTGAAAGGCCTCGGTGAGGTTTATATTCACCACATGATGCCATTCCTCTTCGGTCATTCCCGGCGTTTCGGTGCCGGGTAACTGAACCACGGGCTTGCGGATAGAGTCGCCAACACAGGTGACCAGAATATCCACGTGGCCAAACTCGGCCAGGGTTTGGCGCGCGATCTCATCCATATCGGCAGACTTGGTGGCGTCTCCGGAAAGCGGAAGCGCCGACCGCCCCATTGCACGGATCTGTTCCGCCACCTTTGCGACGTGGGTAGGGGTGAATCCCACGATCGCCACATCTACTCCGGCTTCGGCTAAAGCCAGGGCGATGCCTTTGCCGATTCCCCGGCCAGCTCCCACCACCAATGCCTTTTGTCCGGCTATCTCAAACTCAGGAAGGCTCATATCCATCTCCAACGGGTCACCCTTTTTGCGGGATAGACCCAAATGCCGCCGCCGGCTGGAAGTGTAGCCGACGGTTTAATACCTAGTCAATGCAGCCAATGGCCTTTGACGGCCCGCTCTGCCCAGGGTTAAGATTCGGTCTGATCGGCCAAACTCCGGTGGTTACCTATCAGTGCACCGCGCAGCTACCCCATCATGACCAGGAGATGAAACCATGAAGGCAATCTATATCAACGAACACGGCGGTCCCGAGGCGCTTATCCACGGTGACCGGCCCGATCCTGAAGTTGCCCCCGGTGAGGTGATGCTGCGGGTGCGGGCCAGCGCTTTGAATCATTTGGACTTGAACATCCGAGCTGGCGGCGGCTATCGAGGAACGCTTCCCAGAATCTTGGGATGCGATGTCGCCGGGGAGGTAGTTACGGTCAGCCCCGACGCCCAAACCAGCCTCAAGGTGGGAGACAGGGTGATCCTAGACAACCGGGTCAAATGCGGCCACTGTGAGAATTGCCGCCTGGGCTTGGACCAATATTGTCCCACCCAGTTGCGGATCGGCGTCGACCTGGACGGCGGCCACGCCGAATATGTCACCGCTCCCGCCGGCAACGCCCATAGGATTCCCGATTCCATGACCTTCACCGAAGCCGCAGCCATTCCTATAGTCGGCCACACCGCCTGGCATTGCCTGGTCACCCAGGGCCAAATCCGCCCCTGGGACGATGTCCTGATCCAGGCGGCGGGCTCCGGAGTCGGTAGCATGGGCATTCAAATCGCAAAGATGTTTGGGGCCCGGGTCATCACCACCGCCGGCGCCGACTGGAAGCTGGAGAAAGCCAAGGAGTTGGGCGCAGACGAGGTGATCAACTACCGTGAGGTGGCCAGTTTTAGCGAGAGGGTCAAAGAGCTAACCGATGGCAAGGGTGTCGACCTGGTGCTCGACTGCGTGGGCGCCGACGTCTGGGAGGAAAACTTGCTCTCGATGAAACAGGGAGGCCGTCTGGTGATCACCGGGGTGACATCTGGGACCCGCACCAACATGGACCTTTCTATTCTGCATGGGCGGCCGTTGCATCTGATGGGCAGCGGCGGGCGCAGCCAGCGCACCTTCGTCGACATGATGAAAGTGGTGAACAATGGCGCCCTTCGCGGCGTTGTCGGCCGCGTTTTCCCCCTGAACGAGGTGGCTGAAGCCCACCGGGTCATGGATCAAAGGGACTTCTTTGGCAAACTGGTCATCGAAAGCTAACCACCTGCCCAGCCCAGACCTTCCCACCGCTAGGACGCATCCCAACATGGTTGCGCCCTATCTATTGTTAACGCATTCAGTTGTTAACGCATTCAGTGCCGTAGCCAAGGCGCATCAAACCCGATAAAATGACGCCGGTTGGCGATAAAAATAACCCTGACGCCGGCGCTGTGTCACTATCAAATGTGGTCAAGACATTGACCGGCCATCGGGAAGAATTAGGAGAACAGCATGAAATTTGCCAGGTATCTTGCCCACGGCGAGATCAGCTATGGGGTAGTGGAAGATGGCAACGTCAAGCAATTGACCACCACCCCTTTCGACGATTACCAGGTAACCGACCACATCCATCCCTTGTCTGATGTGAAGCTGCTGGCCCCCTGCGTTCCCGGAAAGATCTTGGCCATCGGGCTGAATTATTCCACCCACCTGCATGACCGGCCAGGGCCCACCGAGCCCATGGTCTTTTACAAAACCGCCACGTCGCTGATCGGGCCGGGAGACACCATCATCCGCCCCAAGGATACGGAGAGACTAGACGCCGAGGGCGAACTCGTAGTGGTGATCAACGACCGGTGCCGCAACGTGTCAACCGAAGACGCGATGCGGTACGTTCTCGGCTACACCTGTGGCAACGATGTGAGCGCCAGGGACTGGCAACGGGAGGACCGGAACTGGTGGCGGGCCAAGTCTGCCGACACCTTTTCACCAGCCGGGCCCTTTATCGTAACTGATATCGACCCCCACAACGTAAGGCTCACGGCCCGAATCAACGGAGCGGAAGTTCAGGGAGAAAGCACCAGTTACCTGATTTTCGACATCCCAACCCTGGTCTCCTTCGTCTCGAAATTTGTGACCCTGGAACCCGGCGACATGATCTACACCGGCACTCCCGGAGAGCCAGGCGAGATGAAAGACGGCGACGTGTGTGAGATAGAGATCGAGGGAATAGGGGTGTTGAGCAACCCTGTGGAACTGGAACGGTAAAGGCGCCCGGGCTGGGCCCAGGAAATTAAGGCGTTTCGAAGCCCCAGGGATAAACCAGGGCCGCCTGACGTTGCTCCGGCGGCCAGACCACTTTTTTGCTGCCGTTTTGCCACTGCACCAAAACCACCGAGCGGCCTACCTGCCGGCCTGTGATGGCATCGATCTTGAATCGGCCGTAAAAGGTGGAAAAATCCAACACGCCGGCCGATTTTCTCAACTCGCCGTTGTCCAGCGTGCCGGCCATTTCCACACAGCGTTGGGCCACCACTCCGGCGGCGTATGCCTGAACCATTGGATAATCCACCTGGGAATGAACCGATCGGACTGCGCCGCTGGACGCCAGCGATTCCAGGACTTCAAGCGCGTTGGGGCCGAAATCCTGGGGATACGCGGCCCCTGTCTCCCACTGGCTGGGGCCCAGAAAGCCATTGGCGTCCGTGCCCAATTCATCGCTGAACTGCTGGATCGGAGCCGCCACCACCGCCACCGCTTTGAAGGACGATCGGTGTTTCACCAGGCACTTGGCCAATGAAATATCGTTGCCGATCCTTCCCACAGCCACCAGGACATCCGGGGCTGCTCTGGCTAGCTTCCTGACCAAACTACTGAAATCCGTCTTATCCGCTGTATCGCCACCCGTGTCGCCGGCCTCAAATTCTTCGACGAAATCCACCCTGAAACCCAACCTCTCGGCCTGGGCTTCCACCCCCAAGCAGACCGCTTTGGGAAACGCGCCCGTTGACGCCCGGACGATGCCCACGCTGACCGCCTTTTCATCGGTTTGCCAAATCATAGCCAATAGCCCCGCCAGATATTGGGTGGCCGGCGTGAGGATGCCGACGACGTACCTATAGCCGCGCTGATATATGTCGTCGGAGGCGCCTCCTTGGTTCCACATGACCCGGTGGTGCTCCTCGGCGACGGCCGCCGAGGCCGATGCCAATACACTGGAATACGGCCCAAATAGCAGGTCGACATTATCTTGGGTGATCAGGCGTTCCGTGACCCGCCGGACCTGCTGGCTCAGACTGGCGTCGTCGTGGTGGATCAATTCCAGGCGCAACCCGACCGAACCAGGCCTCAAGGCGATGCCGCCGGCTCGATTAACGTCGCCTATCCAACTCTGAATCCCGGCTAGGGCTTGTTTCCCCTGCATCTGAAACTGGCCGGAGAGGGAAACGGGGATCCCGGCCTTTATGACACCGGCGAGCGGCATTTTTAATAATCACCGACTGAAAAAATAGCTATATCGACATTAGAGACAGGAGCAGATTTCCGGAAGAGGCAACGAGGGTTTCACCCGTACTGGCCGGCGAACTCTGGGGAGAGAGCTAAACAATCAATCACGGGCCCGGAATATCCCAAACGAACTGGTGTAGCCGTGCAGGAAGGTGGTCCCGCTCACCGGTCCGATCTCTCCGTTGCAGAAAAACCCGCCTAGGGGAACCGATCCCAGCTTATCCCGGAAGAGTTCGGTATCGTGATTGGCCTGCCCGTAAAGGTACTGGCCACGGCCCAGGCACGAGAACAGCAACGCTCCCTGGGCCTGGTTTTCCCGGTTTTCCGCGGCGTACCGGTCCAAAACCTGGGTCAGGTCGTCGGTGGAAGTTTGGGCGTCCCGAAGGTGAAACTGGACCAATTGACCCTCTTTAAGAAGCTCGCCGATGGCCAGCACTCCCGTTCGGTCATCCATTCCCACCACGTTTCGTATCAAAAAATCTCCTTGTTTAGGGTCCTCGATGAATTCATCCATCACCACGCCCAAAAACAAGGAGTTTCGCATCAACTGCCGGTCACGTTCGTCAGATTTCTGAAAGATATCCTTTAGGACCGTCATTGGAGGCTGGCCATCCAATTGCGCCAGGATGTTGCGCCTGCTTTCGGTAACCCGCATGGGTTGGCCCACGGGGCGGCAACCCTGAGCCACCACCGTATCAACCGTGATGTTGCCGTGTAGCGCCACTCCCACGGCGCCCGACCAGTATACCTGTCCACCTAGAAAAAGGGCGTTGCCGCCTTGCTGTTGAGCGCCGCTGGCCAATCCGCCGATCTTGGCCGATCCACTAAAGGCATAATCCAGGCCCATCAGCAGGTTTTGAACCGGGAACGAGAAGGCATCGGCCAGCATGACGAATTGGGGCGACAAGCCCGGCGAAACGTTTACCGCTTCTTCCCACGATTGGGGCGGCGCATCTAGATCAGGCAGTTTATCCCCCTCAAGGTGGAACTCAACGATCTCCACCCCCGGCAAACTGGCCGCCGTGATTGAAACCGCGGGCCTTTGTTCAACCTCCTGTCCATCCCCTATGATGCCTCCACCGGAACATCCCAGGACCACCACGGACCCGAGTCCTTGCCGTACCAGATCGGGCACCGATTCGTATTCTGCTTGGTAATGGGGAGAAACAAAAGCGACGGCCAGGTGGATGACTTCATCGGACAACTGGGCCTGGACATTTGAAACGCATTCCTTTACCGCATCTTCCAAGCTCGTTTGCTCTGATATGGACGAAGCCCACTTCATATCGCGAAACCTCACTGAAGAGATTAATTTTAAGCCCAAGTATACCAACTCAAGTGAGCATTTGATAACCTTAGCCGACTTTTCGGCCGCCACTCGAACGGCCAAAGCCAGGAAACGTTAGATCTGTCCAACGGCGGGTTGTGACGCTTGACACCGCCCAGAGCCCTAATTACAATTTCCATCTGCTGCGAACCTGGCGATTTCAAGGACCATCGGTATTGAAATTGGGACATTTGCCACCATACCCAGGCTCCCGGCAGCATCGTCTCCATCCCAAAACCTCGCCACACCGAGCACCCATCCTTCAAAATAGCATTCGGACCTCCCGGGGAAAATAGACATGGCCACTCATGTCTAAATTTATGGGATTTCTAGCCTCCCTAAGGATTGGCCGGGCGTTTCTCATACTCTTGGTTCCGGGCATCGCCCTGAAGCGTTGGTTGGCGTTGGGGGTTTTCGGCGCATCAAGCGTCGCCCTGGGCATCATATTCGCTCTAAAGATATCTCTGTGGCCAGGATTCACGTCCTTGGCTGAGATCGTGAGCTTGCGGGGCGAGCCATCGATTGTCCGGGCAGCTGTTTTCATAGGGGTGGGTATCGCGGCCACCGCGGCCGCCTCCATCTATTTGGGCCGGTCGCTGACCACTCTCCAGGTGCGCCGCCGCCACTGGCGCTTGTTGGACTCCCTCTATATAGAGCGGGTTTTGGGAGCGGGACCGAAGGTCGTGGTCATCGGCGGCGGCAGCGGGCTTCCCAACCTGTTGCGGGGACTGAAACACTACACCGCCAACATAACGGCCGTAGTGACGGTCGCCGACGACGGAGGGAGTTCCGGGCGGCTGCGGACGGAATTGGGCATTCTGCCACCGGGCGACATCCGCAATTGTCTGGTGGCTTTGGCCGATTCGGAAGATGTGATGCAACGGCTGATGGACTACCGGTTTTCGTCCAACGGCCAACTGGATGGGCATAGCTTCGGAAACATGTTCATTGCCGCCCTGGCCGGGATCGGCGGGGATTTTTACCGCGGAGTGGAGATCGCCGGAGAACTTTTGGCCATTCGGGGCCGGGTGATACCGTCGACCTCTGTCGATGTTACTCTGACGGCCACCACAGCTTCCGGGCAGCGCCTCATTGGGGAATCCAGGGTAGGCACGGCGCAGGACCCCTTGCGGTCCTTGGCCCTTTTGCCAGCCAACGCCACCGCCCATCCCGAAGCCAAGAAGGCCATCGAAGATGCCGACCTGATCGTGCTTGGTCCAGGCAGCCTGTTCACCAGTATAGTTCCCAACCTGCTGGTGCCGGAGATATCATCGGCCATAGCCAACGCAACCGCCCTTAAGATGTACGTATGCAACGTGGCCGGAGAGCCGGGGCAAACAATCGGATTCTCGGTATTGGATCACCTTGAGGTGGTCCGCCGTTATTTAGCTCCCTCAGCGGTCGACCTGGTTTTGGCAAACGATAACTTTGTCTCCCGGCCAAACGCCCAGACCGATTCCCACCAGGGCGGCGGTTCAGTGAATTTGGTTACGCCGAATCTAGTCGAGGTCGCGCAGCCTTGGTGGGACACGGCCATTTGCGTCCTGGCGGATGTGATCGATTCCGAAAATCCAACCCGCCACGATCCGGATAAACTGGCCACTGTAGTTGCCGAAACCTATCGGCATTACCGAGGCAAACGCCGCCGGCTCCCCTACCAGTGGCCGGGTTTTAGAGATAGCTAATAGGTAACCCATCCCGGCTCCCATAGGCCCCTAAAACCTCCGGTCCCGTCAGACTGGACGTTGTGTCAGTGTCGAGTTAAAGTCGTGGATTCAGCCATGAATTCCGTGACCAGACATTTGCCGGGCAGGGTTCGTCCGGCGATCAAAGGCTTGCCTCTAGGTTGAGACGTTGGCCGCCAATGGAGAATGCTCACCGGTTCGGAATTGATTGCGGCAGTGTTTTTGGTAACGGGAGTAGCGGCTTGATGAGTGTGAGCTTACACCATCCCAAATGAAGCCCATCATTTTGGCGCCGGCCATTTCCAAATTGCCCAGCGCCATCACCGCCGCGTCTAGCCTGGTGGTAGATGCGTTGACCACCATGACGGAACCGCCCACCTGGGCCGCTAACACCGCGCCGTCGGCCAGAGATACCATGGGAGGCGTGTCCACCAGCACCATCTGGTACTCGCTTTCAAGCCGTTTCAACAAAGCGCCCATACGGGTAGACCTCAGCAAAGCAACCGGATCGGGCGCTTGAGAACCGCTGGTGATGACCTTGACGCCAGAGTAGACCGTGTCCCGTAGCACATCTTCGATCTCTATTTCCGGATTGGAAAGGTAATCGCTCAGGCCCTTGATGTTCTCCAATTTGAAATAGGCGTGTAGCGAGGGACGCCGCAGGTCGGCGTCCACCAACACCACATTGTCCTCGTTGGAAGATAAAGCATATCCAAGGTTCGCGATGAGACTGCTGCGGCCTTCGCCAAGGTCTGGACTTGTCACACACAAACTCTTGATCCCCTTAGCCTTGGCCGCGAATCCTATATTGGCGGCGACCTGCTTGATGGCTTCGGATTCGCCCGTGGAGTAGGCGCCGTTAACCGCCAGCTCCGCTGTCCTTTCCCCTCCTTTGGACCATTTAGGCACAGTGCCTAGGTGTGAGATCCCAAAGCGCCTTTGAAACATACTGGGCGAGCCGATGGGAGCTCGCTCGTATTCCAAGAACATCACCACACCGATGGAGAGCAGAACACCCACCGCGGCGGCCAGCACGGTATTTCGAACGATGTGCCGTTGATCCGTGACGATTGGAATATTTGGCACCTCTGCCGGGATCATCAGGGTGATCCTGGCAAATTCCGGCATCCTCTGCTGGATAACGTCTCTCATCGAATTCTTGATCGTCGTAGTGGTGGAAAAGAGACCCATTGCCGACATCTGCCGGGCCAGCTCTTCCCGCTGGGCGAAGAATTGCTCCTCGCGGGTGGAATCTATGTAGCCGACGAACGACGCGGCGACGGCATGGGCAACGCTTCTCGTCATCGCCGGTTCTTCATGGGTGGCCCGTACTTCCAGGAATTGGGTTTCTGGAACCCACTGGGCAGACACCATACCTACGATCTCATCCAAACTTACGGGAAGGGCTGCCTCATTGATGACGTCGTTCAAAAAGGGTCTGGTCACAATCAGATTAGGATAATTGGCGGAGGCCGCGCCTCCTTCCACCAGCATCGTAGCTGTTGCCGTGTATTTCGGTGCTGGGACAGGCGAGGCCAGGCCGGCGGCGGCGGTGATCGCCCCGATCAACAATGGCACGGCAAGGAATAGCCACCACCATTTGCCAAATGTTCCCAGAAACTCTCGAAGATCCAATGCTTCATCTTGCATCAACTTACCCGCTCCCTCTGGATTACTTGTGGGACGGCATCCCCAGAGAATGGCTTAGAGGATGCCAGGATGGAGAATGATTGGGCGGCCTCGATTCACCCTCCCATACTTTTTCAGATCTTCCTAGAACGATGTGGTCAAGCATCAGCCCAGGCGAAGTCCAGGTGATTTTCCTTGATCGTCCATACCTTGTTTTAAACCGTTACACACTTTTGTATCACCGAATCGCCCTGACACGCAGGGTGATTGCACCCTGCCCTATGGGAATTAACCCATGATTTTCGCCGGAAAACCCATGAAATAGAGCAGGTATTTGGGCGAAACTGTGTCTTATAAGCCCGCTTTTGCATTCAAATAAACCGCCGGCCGCGCTAATCAACCAATGGGAAAAGGCAATGGCCTTGGAAGAAGTCTTCGTTGTGCCCGTTGATGGCAAGGTCTATAATGCCGCATGTTCCCATGGTTTGATTCGGACTGAAACGGCTGATATGTACCCTGATTTCTCGTTATTCGTTGGGTCCTCTTAAATCATCTTGCTCAACCGAGTCTCTGAAAACCAAAATACGGCAGTGCGCGGCTGGGCGGTCCGCATTGGATTCACCTCGGTTTTGGCCGCCTGGATGGCACTGATATTCTTCCTGTCGTCGCTTACCGAGGAGCAGGCATCTCAGGTGTGGCCATACGAAGCCTACGTGGTTTCCTGGCTAGGTAACCTGCGCAGCACAGTGGCCCATTTCCTGCTGTTTGGAATGCTTGGCGCTTTGATCCAGGCCACCATGTGGAGCTGGACCACGTTTACAGACCATTCTCTCCGGCTTGCCATTGGCGCCGTCATCCTGGCCGCACTGTACGGCATGTCCGACGAATTTCACCAGTCATTCGTCGTGGGACGGACCATGACAGTCACCGACGTGGCCGTAGATACCATTGGGTCAATGGTGGCCGTTGTCACGCTGGGGCAGGTGGTGATTTGGGCACTCCGTTCACCAAACTTGGCACCCGAACTAACAACCTCTAAAGCATGATCGCCCCGCCGTGGGATAAGTATCTTCGCCTGAGGATGTCCTTATCTTCGGACACCCATTGCGGTTCTACAGATGCCGGCTGACTTAGACCAACCACAGTCGTACTCCCAAGTCGACCTGTCTGGTTTGGGCGGCCGCATCCGAAGTTTGCCACATCAGTGCCTAGCGGGCTGGCGGCAAGGAATGGCAACGTCCTATCCTCCCGAATGGTCCTCCAGCGAAAGCGTGACGGTCTGCGGCATGGGCGGGTCCGCCATAGCTGGGGATTTGCTTTCCGGGCTGGTGGCAGCTCAGAAAGGAGCACCGGTCCGGGTGGTCCGAGGATTTGACTTCCCGTTCCGGATAGACTCCCACAGCCTCATCATTGTCTGTAGTTTTTCCGGCGATACCCGGGAGACCATCTCGCTGTTCCACCAGGCCAAAGCAGCCGATGCAAGGATCATAGCTGCCGCCGGAGGTGGGACCTTAGCCCGGGAAGCCACTGCGGCGGGTATCCCGCTGTTAAAGGTAGACCTTCCCGGTGAGCCCCGCAGCGCCGTCGGCTACAACCTGATGCTTTTGGCCGCGACCCTGAACAGACTTGGATTGTGGTCCATATCCCAGGAGGAAGTAACGGCAGCCATCGAGGCCCTTGCGATCCAGGCGAACCGTCTAGCGGAAGACCAGCCATCCAGTGACAATCCAGCCAAAGAAATGGCGCTGATGCTTCATGACAAGCTGGTGATGGTCTGTGGAGGGGGCCTATTCTCGGGGCTGGCGCGGCGGTGGAAAACCCAGTTGAACGAAAACGGCAAGGTCTGGGCGTGGCACGAAGAGATTCCCGAGTTGTTTCATAACACCGTTGAAGCATTCGGCTCTCTGCCCGAAATCAAAAAGGTATTGTCGGCAGTGATGCTGCAACCCACTGTGGAAGGCGACCCGGCATCGGCCCATTACCGGGTGGCGGAAGAATTGCTGCAAAGCAACGCGATACCAATGAATCTGGTTCGTCCACCCACAGGTCTAGCGCCCCTGGGCCAACTGCTAACCACCATGATCCTGGGGGATTACGTCAGCTACTACTTAGCGATCTTACGCGGGGTGGACCCATCGCCAACGCCGAATATCATACTGGGCAAAGAGATCCTGGACCGGCTGTCCGACGGCTGACAATGATCTACAGCTTGAGCCCACTCCGGGCCATCCCCTTGCCATTTTAGAACTCGAATCAATTGCCGCTCTCTCTTAGTGCGCCGGATGTTCATCACCGTGGCCGTGCCCATCGCCGTTCCCATGGTCATGGCCTTGATCGTGGCCATGCCGTTCATGACCGTGCCCATGGTGGCCGTCGCCGGCGGAATGGCGCGGCGCTGCCATCGGCACTATCATCAGGACGAGCGTGGCCACGACATACAGGCCGGCGATGTAAAAAAAGGTAGCTTCGATACCACTTGAGTCGAACAATATTCCAGCTATGAGTGGGGATGCCGCCGCGAGAGCGAATCTGGAGAACGAAAACACCCCCAGGGTGCTGGCTACTACACCTTCGCCAATCACGTCCAAGGCTCCCGCGGTTAGGATAGGCTGGTCGCTGAATAGGAATATTCCTAACAGCGCGATCACAACGATCAAGCCTATTCCCTCTCCAAAGGGCACCAGCAGCGCCGTTAGAACGGCAAGCCCCAGCATGCCGGGAACCAGCACTAACTTTCTACCCACACGGTCGGATAAGTAGCCCATAATAGGAGTGGAAACGATACCCACTCCCACCAGGAGGGAGATATGCAGCCCCAAAGACGGCTTACTCATCCCCAGTTGGGTTTCAAGGCCCAGGTACAACGCCAGGAACGGCAGAAACGCCACGCTGGCCATACCCCGAAGTCCCGCGACCGTCATGATTCCCCACAACCTGGGGTGCTCTTTGAACGATTGCCGGGTCTGGTCCATCTGCTCCTTGAATCCAGCCGGCGGGGTGGGCTGGGTCCCGGTCCTGCCAATGTCCCGGAACGCCCAAAAAACCACGAAGGTCAAAAGAAGCGGAACCACCGCGTATATGCTAAGGATTCCTCTCCAACTAAGGACCAATAGGAGTCCTCCGGTCAAAGCGGGGCCCAAAACGTCTCCGATGTTCCCTCCGACTCCGTGGAAGGACAGCGCGGATCCCCGGCGGTCGGCGAATTGGTGTGACAGAGCCGCGGTTGCCGGAAGATGCCACATAGACGCTGCCATCGCCACTACGCCCATCCCCAGCAACAGTACGGGGTAGACCGGCGAAATGCCCATGATCAGCCAGCCGACTCCAAACAATGCCATGCATCCCGCCAGAACCAATCCCCAATGCCGTCGAAGCATATCGGTTACCACGCCGCCCGGCAGGGCGATAACGCCTGAAACCACCTCTCGAGTAGTCGCGATCGCCCCTACTTGGACACCGCTTAAGCCGAAGGTGGCGACGACCGCCGGCAGCATGACAAAGAAGCTTTGGCTGAACCAATGAAATATCCCATGGCCCCCACTCAGAGCGCTCAAGATGAAGGGAGCAGTACCCCGCAACCCGCTTCGCGCTTCAAGGGCGTGATCGATTACATGGGTTTCGGCCATATTGTCAACTCCTTTGCACCAGTTTCGCCTCAGCAGAGACAACCCAACCCAACGAACTATGCGCCTACAGCCTGCTTCGCTACCGGGGTGATACTATACTTCAAAGACAAACCAATCAATGGGGGAGTCGTCTGCCATGGTGGACAACAACGTTGCTCGTCAGGTTGCGGAGCTACGTGAACAGATAAACCATCACAACCACCGGTATTATGTGCTGGACGACCCAGTGGCCAGCGACGCCGAATACGACCTGCTCATGCGCGAACTGCGTAGCTTTGAGACAGAGCACCCGGAGCTGGTCACCCCTGAATCCCCAACCCAGAGGGTCGGCGCGGCCCCCGCCTCAGGTTTTAGCCAGGTGCAGCATAGTATACCGATGCTCAGCTTGGCAAACGCCTTCAACCTGGAAGAGCTGGAATCGTGGTACCGGCGGGTCAAAGGGCTGCTGGACGACGCCGATTTCGCAATGGTTTGCGAACTGAAGATCGACGGGTTGGCAGTCAACCTGCGCTATCAAGACGGCATCCTGGCCCAGGGCGCCACCCGGGGAAACGGCTCTGTCGGTGAAGACGTCACGCAAAATATCCGCACCATCCGGAGCATCCCGGTTTCCCTTTTGGGCGACCCGCCTCCCCACCTGGAAGTTCGGGGCGAGGTATATCTACCCATCGAAGATTTCAACCGGTTGAACGAAGAACGTGCGCGGCAGGGAGAGCCGCTGTACGCCAATCCCAGAAATACCGGCGCGGGAAGCGTGCGGCAGTTGGATTCGAAGATTACCGCCAGCCGCAATTTACAGATCTGGGTCTATTCTCTGGGAGACACTGGTGAATCCACAGTGGAAAACACCGGCGGTCACCCTAATCCCGATTCCCAATGGCAATCCTTGGAATGGCTTAAGGAGTTGGGATTTAGGATAAATCCCAACAACAAGCTCTGCCACGCGCTGGAAGAAGTGGCCGAATACTACGACCACTGGCTGGAATCCCGTCATGAACTCCCCTACGAGACCGATGGTGTGGTCATCAAAGTTGACCCCTTTGCCTACCAAGAGTCCCTGGGCGTAGCTGGCCGAGAGCCCCGATGGGCCATCGCCTTCAAATTCCCCGCCGAACGGGCCACCACCCGCCTGCTAGACATCGGCATCAACGTCGGCCGCACCGGCAGCTTGAACCCCTACGCCGTGCTAGAGCCAGTGGTAATCAGTGGAGCCACCGTAAGGCAGGCGTCGCTCCACAATGAGGAAGACATCCACCGCAAGGACATCCGCATCGGCGATTGGGTGACGATAGAGCGGGCCGGCGACGTGATACCCCATGTGTTGGGGCCGGTGACGGCTCGGCGGGATGGAAGCGAGCGGGTCTTCAACATACCGGAAAACTGCCCGGTGTGCGGCACGCCGGTAGTGAAGCCGGCGGACGAAGCGATGCACCGGTGCCCCAATACCTCATGCCCCGCGCAGTTTTTCGAACTGCTCAAGCATTTCGTCAGCAAGGGGGCGATGGACATCGATGGCTTGGGTGAGCGCTGGTGCGGCATCTTGATCAACCAAGGTTTGGTACGTGACGTCGCCGGGCTTTATTACCTGGACAAGGACCAACTCCTCGAATTGGACCGAATGGGAGATAAACTGGCCACCAAGATCATCGAAAACATTCAGGCCAGCAAATCCCGGGCGCTACCCAGGTTGGTGTTTGCCCTGGGCATCCTCCACGTGGGCTCTGAGATCGCCGAATTATTGACCCAGCGTTACGCCAGCTTGGATGAGTTGGCCGGGGCAACGCTAGAAGACCTCACTGGGATACCAGGGATTGGCCCTAAAATCGCGGAAAGCGTGGCCGCGTACTTTGAAGTGCTCCATAACCGGGAGGTGATCGGCAGGCTCAAGCAGGTGGGAGTCGACCCAAGACAAGAGGCCATTGATTCTGTTCCTTCCGAAGATTTACCATTCCATTCGCTGACATTCGTGATCACCGGGACCCTTTCTTCTTTCAGCCGGAGGGAGGGCGAGGCTCAAATCAAGGCGTTGGGCGGAAGTGTCACTTCTTCGGTCACCGGCAAAACCGATTACCTGGTGGCCGGGGAATCACCCGGATCCAAGCTTGCCACGGCAAGCCGCCTTGGCACCATGGTGCTTGATGAGGCAGCCTTTCTGGAAATGCTAAACAATGCACCGAATAATCGCTGATCTTCCGGCCACGGAAACTCCGGTTGCGCTAGCGGACGGCAATTACTGAGCGTTGCAAGACTACTAAACTCGCCGATGGGCAAAACCGGGGGCTCAATCCCCCCAAACCCCCCTTTTGCAAAGGGGGGGGCAGTTCTCCCCCTTTCGCAAAAGGGGGATTAAGGGGGATTTCCACTCTGGCCTGATTGCTCGTGACGTTCAGCAATTAATGCAAGGCTCAGTAGGTGTCGATAAGGCCGTTTTGTAATGTTCGAATTCGGATGGATTTTGACCAACCCGCCACGGTTCACCAGTAGAGCCTGGCCTTAGTTGGATTCCGTGCCGCCTCCTATTTAAATCAAAAAGGGCTCAAAAGATTGATTCTGCGGCCTAAACAAATATGACGGGAGTCATATCGGCCCTGGGCCTTCCAATTCGGATGAGATTGTTGACTGGTGCCAACAAGGTGTGTATGCTCCTATTATGATGATTTACGGTGTCGGAACCTAATATGTTGTCTCCAGAGAATAGGTTGGACTTGGCTAAATGCGATTTTATGTTGACCACGTGCGCCTGTCTCAACCTGCGCAAAGCTTCTCGCCTGGTAACACAAATTTTCGATGAAGCCTTACAGTCGTCAGGGCTGCGATCAACTCAGCTACCGGTTTTGGTGACGCTTGCAACGATTGGGTCCACCACCATCACACATATGGCCCAGGAATTAGTTATGGACCGCACGTCTTTAGCAAGGCTCCTCAAGCCACTCGAAACCGCAGGATTGATCGAAATCGCGCCTGGCGAGGACCGGCGAACAAGAGGTTTGTCTCTGACGGAACGAGGCCAAGAGGCGATCATAAAGGCGATTCCTTTGTGGGAAGCGGCGCAGGCATTCGTTGTCGAACGATTGGGCCATAAGAGATGGCGGGATTTCCGCGAGAATTTGTCGGCAGCCGTGATTTTGGTCCAATAGCAAAGTCCCATTGGGGAATACGTGGCACCACACGTAAAACAAAGTTGGTAATTTAACCGACGGTGCTACAAAAAGGCCGTCGCCGCCCACAACTATTACAGGGGCGCCAGGCCGGCAGAACCAGCCGTAACCAACAAACGACTTCAGGGTGATTCCATGGAAGAAATCGACTTAGGAGTGCGACCGTTGACTTCATACGGAGAGCCCAGGGTTTGGGTTGAACGATTCCCCCAGGGACAATCATCCGAGATCTACTGCGAACATTTAGGCCTGAGATACCGAGGAGAAGTGATTCGAGCGGCATCATGGTCTCCTTCATGGGGAGAACCGCTGGATCAAGACGTTTATTTTCGCATCGTGCTGATGAGCCGAAGGAACGCTAACCTGCGTCCTCGGATCAGCGATGGGCGGATAGCTGTTTGTCTTCCGGCGGCAACGTCGTCCCGGCGGCGCGCCAGTTCCACCGGTGAGTTGGCCACCATACGGGAAACCCAAGCTATATATCTGGCGTCGGGCGACGCCGAAGCTGATTTGATACGAACGACTCTGCGGCGGCGTCAAGAAGAAATAGAGCAGGAACTCTTGGGAGAGGATTCGGTGCGCTATTCCCAAGGCGCCGTTGTGACCGGTGTAACCTCGGCGATAGACGCCACAGAATTAACCACTATCTTTGCCGGCGTTGATCCCATGGAATGGTTCCAGCGGCTGGCCGCCCGGTTGCTCAGCCAAGCCTACCCCGTGCTTCCGGTGGAAACGTCAGCCCTAACTCGGGCCATCACGCATGAAGATGTCCCGGAAGTTCACCGTGCCATTTTCAATCAACCAGGTGGAGACCGGGACGTGTTACCGGCATTGGGCCCGGCATTGGGAATCTCCGGCCATGGGCTGCCCGGGGAATTTGATCCGTCCAACTGCCGGGCCTTTGACCTATTAAGGGAATGGTTCGTGCAGCAGCCGGATCAGGCTGATTGGCGGGCGGCTCGTCACTACCTGGCCCACGAGATCGGGCTGACCACTCCTTTGGCCCATCTATACTTGTTGTTGTTTGTGCACTCCGAATCTCCGCCTGTGGAGATTCGGCTGGCGTCGCGGGATAATCTGTCAAGCATTGATGGCAGGCCTCTGCTGACCACTCGATTGACCAACGACTTGATACCGTTGCTGCGGTGGGATCTGAGCATTGCCGAATCCGGCGTTCAAATCGGCGCGGAATCTGAGCCGGAATGGGAGGACACTCTTCAGCACCTGTCCTACCTGTCCACCAATTTGGCGGTCCACGCCAGGGATCGGATAGGGCGACGGCCGAAGCCGTGTTGGCCCACGACCTAGAGTCTTTATCCCAGGAATTGTCCGAGTCTCATAGTATTCTGGCCCAACTCTACCAGGCGACCGGTGAGCCCCTGTCCGCCGAATTCGCGGATCCTCTGGCCAGACTTGCCGCCATCTTGGGCGATGCCTCAGCGGAATTCCCTGACGTCTACGGGAAGATAAGGGGCTTGTATACAGACCCTCGCTTGGTGCAAGATGATGTCTCGGCGATGCACCGGTTGGCGGAGATGGGTGGCGTAATACCCGAAGTGCTGGAACTCCGCTCCTATTTGGATAAAGTGGCGATCTCACATTCGGGCACGCCCGATCTATGGGTGGACCACGAGGGGCTGCAAACAGCGTTGTCTCTGAACAATTTGATACAGCCGGGCGGCCGGACCTGGGAATCGTTGACCCGAGACATAGCTAGATTCAAGGCTGGCTACGGGGCTGCCTACAGGTCCCATCACACCCAGCTGCATCACGCCCTGCCGGCCTATCATCGGGGATTAGAAGGCGCCCGCAGGAAAACCGAGGTCCTCAGCCTGGTAAACAGCATCCTTGAATTGACGAATGTCGAGGGGTTGGGATTAGTCGAGTCATTGGCAGCATTGGAAGGCGGACCTGACCCTTGTCCGGTTGACGGCGAGGGGCTGCGAATGGAAGAAAACCCCATCTGTGATACCTGTGAGATGACCTTGGACCAAACTCTGCCGTTGGACGGGTTAAGCCGAATTGATTTAGCCCTCGACTCGGCCCTTGCAATCAAATGCAAAGGACTAAGTGACCTATTGGTCAGCAAAATCATCACAGACGCCGATGACCCCCATATGGATGACTTCATCAAAATCGTGCAAACCAGCGATCTCACATCTCTTTGCAACACCATGAACCAGGATATGGTGGATTTCATCCGCCAGCTTTTGGCCTGACAATGCGGATCATCGTCGGCCTGGGGAATCCGGGAGACCGCCACCGGTGCAGCAGGCATAACCTGGGATTTCGATGCGCCGACCTCATGTCCCGGCGATGGGATATCCCTTTTTCCGAGCGCCGCCCCAAAGCAGTATTGGCAATAGGCCGCCGTCACGGTCAGGACGTAGTCCTTGTTAAGCCACGGACTTTCATGAACAACAGTGGTGAAGCGATGAGCTATCTCATTGACCGGTTTGGCGTCCGGCCATCGGACCTTCTCATCATCTACGACGACATGGAATTGGCGTTGGGCCGCATTCGAATCAGGATCCAAGGCAGCGGAGGTACCCACAACGGTATGCGCTCCATCGTCTCGGCATTACAAACCCTGGAAATACCCAGGTTGAGGGTCGGTATCGGCCATCCACCCTTGGGCCAAGACACCATCCCATACGTGTTGGGCCGTTTCTCCGGTGAGGAATCTGAGCCGGTTGCCAGGTCGGTCAGTTTAACGGCTGATGCGGTAGACTGCCTGTTGGAAGAAAACATCGACCAGGCCATGAACCGGTTTAACCCCATTCAGTCCGAAGTTTAAACGATTGCATACCCGTGTTGTGTCCAGCGCTTGTGCCTGCCGGGTGCCCCCCATGAGCCGGGAGGCTTCGAGGCAGGTCAAATCAAATAGCAGCGGCGGCCTGGGTGACAGCCTCAACAGCCAAACTTTGTAAGTTGCTCGTTGCTTCAAAGATTGCCTTGGCGTTCTTTTTAGCAGCGGCGTCGTCGGTTGCTTGCATCAGCCAAACAGACCCAGGACCAGTTAAGGATCAACCTGTCTTTCCCGGTGATTCAACTCTGGAAAAACCGGCCGAGTCCTCAGCTCTCCCTACGCCAACCACCGCTGTCAACACGGCTCCCAATACATCGGGCAAACCCATCTCATCCCTGCGGCCAGAGTCCAAAGCCGCCGGTCAAGCAGTCACAGAATTGCCTCAAGCGCCGGACCGTGACCTGTTTCAGTTGGCCTCCCAGTTGATTCCCTCGCTGATTCATTCGGCCCCGGAAGACATACCCAGGGTGGTGAACTCCCAACCGGTGAATTATAGACCGGGTAGAAAGGATACCTTTTGGTTGATCGACCTGATTGAACTGGTGGTTTACCAACGGCCATTCGAACTCAAATTAGTGACGCCCCACGCGTACTGGTATGTGGAAGACGGCCAAAGTGTGAGAATGCAGGACCTGGAGCGGTCGGCAGCCGTCTTCGAAGAGACCATCTATCCCCGGTTGACCTCGGCATTTGGCCAGGAGTGGAGTCCCGGGGTAGACAACGACCGGCACCTGAACATCTTGAACGGTGTTTTAAAGGGGGCTGCGGGATACTACAGCTCCGGTGATGAATATCCCGAGGCTGTTTCCCCCTACAGTAACGAAAGGGAGATCATATATGTCAACCTGGCCGCTTACCCGGTGAATTCGGCCAACTATCTGGAGGTTTTGGCCCACGAATTTCAACACGCCATACACTGGCGGGCCGACCCTTCCGAGGAAACCTGGGTCAATGAAGGCCTGTCTGAGTTCGCTACCACCATCGCCGGATATCCTCCTAGTTCAATCTACAGTTTCCTCAACTCAGGCCCCACCTCATTGCTTCATTGGCCTCTTTCCAATGTTAGTGTTCAGGCCAGCTACGGCGGAGCATCTCTATTCATGCACTATCTGATCGAACACTACGGTGATCCAACGAACATCAAACCCTTGTTGGAACAACCGGACGACGGGATTGCCGGAATCGAGGATTATTTGTCCTCCCAGGGCCACTCGGCCGATTTCGCAGACGTCTTTGGCAACTGGATGGCAGCCAATATCCTGGACCTGGATTCGGGCCCTTACTCATATCCCAACCTGGATGTTAAAGCCCGCGCCCATCGGTTGATCAGCCCCGGTACAACACTGGAAGGTTCAATTCCCCAATACGCGCCCGAATACCTTCGCCTAAACCCTGTTGACGGACCCATGGTGTTGACCTTCAGCGCGCCTGCGGTAACCCCGTTGCTGCCGGTGGATGTAGGGGAACAGGGCTGCTGGTGGAGCAACTCCGGGGATTCCATAGACACAACCGTAACCCGAAGGCTGGACCTACGCGGGGGCCTGGCCGGCGCGTCCCATCCCACGCTGAAATACCAGGTCTGGTACGACTTAGAAGAAAACTGGGACTACGCCTATCTGGAGGTGTCGGAAGACGAAGGAGGATCCTGGGTCATCATCGACACCCCAGACGCTTCCCCGGCCAACCCCGTAGGCAACGGGTACGGCCCAGGCTACACCGGTTCCAGCCCGCGATGGCTTGACCAGTCCATCGACCTGGCTCCCTACGCCGGTAAAGATGTTCAGTTGCGCTTCCAGTACATCACTGATGACGCCATCAACGGGTCCGGCATGTGCCTTCGCCGGTTTTCTCTCTCCCCCGGCCCATCGCTTGCTGATCAGGCTTTAGACCTATCCCATGCGGGATGGCGGCCTAATGGGTTTACCTTGATAGACAACCGGGTGCGCCAGGACTACATAGTACAGGTGATTCGGGAAACTGAAGAAGGCCGGGTAACAACCTTGGATCTAAATATGAACGATAGCGGCGATTGGATAGGGGAGTTACTGATCGATGACGCCGACGAGAGCGACAGCATCGTTGTGGCCGTCGCCGGCCTGGCGCCCAAAACCAGGTTGCCCGCCCGATACACTCTAACGATAACGCCAGCCCCATGACCCTCCACGGGGCGGTGCCTGTAGATGCGGACTGAGAATCCGGCCTGAATAGGCATTGTTGTCCCGTTGAGCGCGTTTGGAAGTTTGCGTCTTTAAAATCCAATAACGCCACCACCGGTCAAACCTAAGCGAACGGCCGGTCTACGCCTCTCGCTATTTGGGAGGTGTTTCAGGCCGGAAAAGCGGTCTCCTTCAACTCTTCACGCCGGGGGTGCCTCAAACCATCCCGGCAAGGGGTGTTCTCTCCCACTTGCGAAGGGGGAGATTGAGAGGGGGCACAAACCTGTTTTCCACCAGTATCCTAATAACCGAGAACTAGCCTATGTATGCGGCTTCGGAATGCTGGGAAATATCCAGTCCGGATTCCTCTTCCTCCCGGCTTGCCCGGATTCCAATGGTGTATTTCAGAGCCAGAAGTATGATGGACGTGGCCACGAATGCCCAGCCCCAGGATGCGCCGATCGCAATCAACTGAAAAACAACCTGTTCGCCCCGGGTGACGCCGTCGGCCAGTACGCCAAAGCCGATTCCAACAAATAATCCGGTGGCCAGGGCTCCCCACGTCCCACCCATTCCGTGAACGCCCCACACCGCCAGGGCATCGTCCACTTTCAGGCTGAGCAGCAATTTTAACGCCCCGTAACAGATGACTCCGGCGCCTACGCCAATGATCAGAGCGGGCATGGGCCCGACATATCCCGATGCTGGAGTGATTGCCACCAGGCCGGCCACCGCTCCCGAAGCCGCGCCGACGATGCTGGGCTTACCGTCGAAGACCCAAGACATCAACACCCACGCAAGCAGGGCGGCAGCGGTGGCGGTGTTGGTGACCACAAAGGCATTGACTGCGGTACCGTTGGCCGCCAACGCACTCCCGGCGTTGAAGCCAAACCATCCAAACCACAATAACCCCGCGCCCAGGACAACCATGGGCACGTTGTGGGGAGGCATTGCCTGTTCCCTAAACCCAATCCGTTTGCCGATGATGATCGCCGCGGCCAGCGCAGCTACCCCGGCGTTGATGTGCACAACCGTGCCGCCGGCAAAGTCCAAAGCGCCCAAAGCGCCCAGCCACCCGCCGCCCCAAACCCAGTGAGCCATTGGCGCGTAAACTATGGTGACCCACAACACCGTGAATATGACAAATGAACTGAACTTCATCCGGCCGGCAAAGGCGCCGGTGATCAGCGCCGGCGTGATTATGGCGAACATGGCCTGGAAAATCATGAACGCCTGGTGAGGAATGGTGTCTGAGTATGGACCTGCCTCAGTGGCGGACACCCCTTTCAGGCCGAACCATTCCAGATTCCCCACCAAGCCCCAGCCGTTCCAAGACGGGCCAAATGCCAGGCTGTAGCCCCACAGCACCCAAACCACTCCCACAATACCGATGCACGACAGGCTGTACATGATGGTGGATGTGGCGTTTTTGCGCCGTACCAACCCACCGTAAAAGAAAGCCAAACCCGGGGTCATCAATAATACCATAGCCGAACTGGCTAATACCCAAGCGGTATCACCTGTATCCATCGCTATTCCACCTTCCGCTCATTTTAGGTTGAATAAATACGGGCCCGTACCGATTGGTCTTTACATCGGCATGGGCCCTTTATCCCGGTTTGTTGATTTTAATTATTGGTTCTTGGCCTTTGGCCGCTTGCCGCAGCCGCATCAGCCAGGAGACCAACGGTTATTTGCGCTAGTTACTTGCGAAGGAACTTCCGGGGCAACACCACCCATATACCAAAAAGTGCCACAAACGCCACCGCCGCAACAATCACTTCCATGAATCACCCCGCAACTAGTTTACATATCCTATTCTAAGCACTCGTGTTACAGATACTTTTCCAATTTGTTAAATCTATGTTACATTTTGCGGTTGTTCACGCCTGCGCAGACGACTGGCGCCATCCCTTATCACGAAGTTTGGCCGGGATTGGTCATCGGCATACCCGAATCAACTTGGGTAAATCAAGAATTCGGGGTGCGTGAACACACCCCGAATTGTCGCCTTGCGGAGAAGGTTCGGTAACCGCCTGGTCCCGGCTAATCACCGGCGCCAGGCGCCAGGCCTCCGGGATATGCTTCGATCCCGTGTTCCGACATATCTAACCCGGCCGTCTCTTCCTCCGGTGTGACCCGGATTCCCATGGTGAATTTCAAAAGCAGGAACAGGGCAAACCCTGTGAGCAGCGCCCAGGCCAGCACCACACCCATGCTGATCAACTGGGACACGATCTGCAGTGTGTTTCCGGCCACCAGACCGCTGACGCCGTTGTTTCCGTTGGCGAAGATTCCCACGGCCAGCAGTCCCCACAGCCCGGCAGCACCGTGCACCGAGATGGCACTCACCGGATCGTCGATCTTAAAAACTTTCTCAATTACGACCACAGATCCCATCATGATAGGGGCCGCTATGGCGCCGATGACCACCGCGGACCATGGCTCCACAAATGCGGCGCCGGCGGTTATGCCTACCAATCCGGCAAGGGCGCCGTTACATGCCATCAAAATGTCGGTAACGCCTTTGCGCATCAACTGGATGTACAGGGCCACCACGGCGCCCGTGGCCCCCGCAAGCAGTGTGTTGATGGCGTTAAGCCCTATAGAATCGCCGGTGTTGATGTTGAAGCCAAACCAGCCAAAGAAGAGTATGAAGGTGCCCACCACCACGAAAGGTACGCTATGACCCAAAATGACGTTGGCGGAGCCGTCGGCGTTATATTTTCCTATTCTCGGTCCCACCACGGCGGCCCCAGCCAGGGCGACGAAACCACCCACGGCGTGAACTACACCAGAGCCGGCGTAATCGGCCGCGGCCGGAAGACCGATACCTTCCAAAGAGCCAAGCCAGCCTCCGCCCCATACCCAATGTCCGTACAGCGGATAGATAATCGCGCCGATCATAAAGCTATAGGCTAAATACGCCTGCGTTTTGGTGCGCTCCGCCATGGCGCCCGCCACGATGGTCGCTGCGGTAGCCGCGAACACCATCTGGAACACCCAGTCAACGTAGGTCTGGCCACCGCCGGAGTCAGTGATGAAAAAGTTGGTGGTGCCGGCGATCCCCGCCACCGAAGTCCCCCACATCAAAGCGAAGCCAAAGGCCCAGAAAGAAAGGGAAGCGATGGCGAAGTCCATAAAGCTTTTGGTCAGGTAGTTGGTGGTGTTTTTGGCCCGGATCAAGCCCGCTCCCAAAAAGGCGAAGCCGGCCTGCATGAAAAACACCAGAAACGCCGCAAACATCCAGATGATGTTTGCGCCTTGATCCAATTTTTTGGTGTCAGCGCCGGAAGTGATGTCCTGGGCGAAGGCCACGTTGTACCCAGCCAGGATCCCGGCTGCAAATAGAGCGGCGATCACCAAAGGCAACACCCGGCGCAGTGTGAGAGCGCCGTAGCGGTTTTTATCCATAGTCCGATAACGTAACATTATCTCCTCCAACAAGGGTTTAATGCAGAATATAGGCGATTTGTTACGTCAAGATTGCCTGTTTGTTACGCGCATGTTTCAATTTTGTTAATTGCTTGTTAAATCCGGTTCGGCATCAAACTCTGATCAAGTGTCCTGGCAAGGTACTCCTGCTTGGCCCTGAGGTTGCTTCAATACTCCGGTACGGCTGGATGCCCGTTACCCGCCGCCTCCCAACGAAAAAGAGCGGCCCGAAGGCCGCCCTTAAACTCGAAACCCGTTACCGCCGCCACCTATACAAGGTAGGGGGTGTCAGGTGATCACATCCACCTGAGTCTTTGGTACCCGTTGACTTCGGTGGTTCACGGTTTCTCGATGGGGGCGTTGACGATGCTGCCCCATTCGGTCCAAGACCCATCGTAGTTCCGCGTATTCTGGTATCCCAACAACTGGGTCAACACAAACCAGGTGTGGGACGAACGTTCGCCGATGCGGCAGTAAGCGATCGTTTCCTTAGAACCATCGATGCCTTTCCCGCCGTACAGCGCCGCCAGATCATCGGCGCTTTTAAAGCTGCCATCTTCGGCTACAGCCTGGCCCCAAGGAATGTTGGCGGCGCCGGGGATATGGCCGCCCCTTTGGGACCCTTCCTGGGGCAGGTTTTCGGGAGCCAGCAGCTCACCGCTGAATTCGGCCGGCGCCCGCACGTCCACCAACGAGATGTTGCCCGAGCCGACCGCTCCCAGCACGTATTCACGGTAGGCGCGAATGTTTTCGTTGGGCGTCGCAGCCCGGTAGCTTTTAGCCTCAGGCTTTGCCGCGTCGGTAACCGTGGGCTTGCCCTCCGCGATCCACTTGACCCGTCCTCCATCCATCAGGCGCACGTCCCGATGGCCATAATATTTCATCTGCCAGAAGGCCCAAGCGGCGAACCAGTTATTGTTGTCCCCATAAAGAACCACCGTGGTGTTGTTATCTATGCCGGAACCGCCCAACAGCGCTTCCATCTCTTCTTTGCCGATTACATCACGGCGAAGGGACTGTTGAAGTTGATTGTGCCAATCCCAGGCCACGGCGCCTGCCACATGACCCTGCTCGTAGGCGGAGGTGTCAACGTCCACCTCAACAAGGCGAACGTTGGGATCGCTTCCGTGTTCAGATACCCACTCGGTGGTAACCAGTGATTCGGGATGCGCGTATTCAGCCACGTAAGACCTCCATAGATTTTGGTTGTTCGTGTTTGCTCGATCATGCCCTCGGTTATGACTGGATGGCAT
Source organism: Dehalococcoidia bacterium (assembly GCA_034428715.1). Classification (GTDB taxonomy): domain Bacteria; phylum Chloroflexota; class Dehalococcoidia; order Lucifugimonadales; family UBA3495; genus Io17-Chloro-G2. The sequence continues at coordinate 26,444 of DAOUHE010000033.1, forward strand.
TTGTGTGGTCAATCAGGTACTCAGGTAGCTTTTGGATGCGGGAGATCGGCACAAGATTCGAACCGCTAGCTGATTGACAGCCTCCAGCGTTCGCGCCAAAAGCCGGGCCAAAAACTCTATGCCGGGCCACCGCCGAATAACACTTCCTGCCCCAAGCATCTCGAATTTCCACCTTAGATCGCTGAACTGGCATGATTGTACAGCGAGTGGATGAATACCGCATCCAACCTGTATAGCCACTGAAATCCACTCATTTTTTTACATCGTATTCCCCACGCACGATACAGTTAATGGAGCGCCCATTTTTTGACGCCTTCACCCAACATGGCTTTCCCGCCAAACCCCGCACCTGCCAAAGGCGGCCTGCCCCCTGCGCCTCTACAGCCATCACATCTATGCGAAATTAACGGTACACCCTTTGCAATTTCAACCCTGCTCAATTAAGATAAAGATGGGTTACCCTATTGCATGAATGTAAAGTAGAGCCTAGCTATAGTCGGCTCCATATATCCAATCGGATCTGAGGGTAAGGGATCAGAATGGGAAGCAATCGGTGGATGCGGAATGGTATCGTTTATCTCCTGGTGATCATAGGAGTCATCGTTATCTTTTACACCTTGCTGCCCAGCTTCAGCGGCAGCACCGAGCAACCCGTCACCACTGTCATTGCCATGGCCAAGAACCACGAAATACGTGAGATTGTGGTCGACGGCAGAAAGCTCACGGTTTACCCCAAGGTAGGCTCAGGCGCATTCGGAGACCGGTTTATCAGCCGCATCGGCGGCGATACCGACATTGTTAACCTGCTAATCTCGGCGGATGTAGAGGTGGGCACTCCGACCGGCGTGGACGTGATCTTTAAAGGATCCAGCGGTCTGACCAGCTTTTTTGGGCTTCTCATCAATTTCCTGCCAGTAATCATCTTCGGCGGCTTGATTCTGTTCATGATGCGTCAGGCTCAGGGCAGCAACAACCAGACCCTTAGTTTTGGCCGCAGCCGTGCCAAGATGATGCCCTTTAACCGTCCCGGCGTCTCTTTTGACGACGTGGCCGGCGTCGACGAGGCCAAAGCCGAACTTCAAGAAGTGGTTGAGTTCCTTAGATTCCCCGAGCGGTTCATGGCCCTGGGCGCGCGAATCCCCAAAGGCGTGCTCTTGGTGGGGCAACCGGGCACCGGCAAGACCCTGTTGGCAAGGGCTGTGGCCGGCGAGGCAGGGGTTCCCTTTTTCCACATCAGCGGCAGTGAATTCGTGGAGATGTTTGTGGGCGTTGGCGCGGCCCGGGTCCGCGACCTCTTCGAGCAGGCCAAGCGCAACGCGCCCTGTATCGTATTCGTGGACGAGATTGACGCCGTAGGGCGCCACCGGGGTGCCGGCCTCGGCGGGGGCCACGACGAACGGGAGCAAACGCTAAATCAGATCCTGGTGGAGATGGACGGGTTCGAAACCAACACCAACATAATCGTCCTAGCCGCCACCAACCGGCCCGACATCTTGGACCCAGCCCTTTTGCGTCCCGGCAGGTTCGACCGCAGGGTCACCCTGGATCTTCCCGACGTCAAGGGCCGGCAGGCGATCTTGAAGGTCCACTCGGCGGGTAAGCCGGTGGCCCCAGAAGTAGCCTTGGAAACCCTGGCCAAACAGACGCCTGGTTTCAGCGGAGCCGATCTATCCAATCTGGTCAATGAGGCAGCCATCCTCGCCGCCCGCCTGAATAAAAAGTCCATATTCATGTCCGAGTTCGAAGAGGCCGTGGAGCGCATCATCGCCGGTCCCGAAAGGAAGAGCCGAGTCATCAGCCCACGGGAAAAAGAGATGACGGCCTACCACGAGGGAGGCCATGCGTTGGTTGCCTTCCTCCTGCCCCATGCAGACCGGGTGCATAAGATCTCCATAGTCTCTCGGGGCAATATGGGGGGTCACACCATGCTGTTGCCCGATGAGGAGCGGTACCTGTGGACCAAGAACCAGTTTGGCGACATGCTGGCCGTGACCATGGGTGGCCGCGTGGCTGAACAACAGATATTTGGAGAGATCACAACCGGCGCCAGCAACGACATCGAACGCGCCACCAAGACCGCCCTGGGCATGATCAAGAGATACGGCATGAGCGAGTCGCTGGGGCCGCGAACCTTTGGCAAACGCGAAGAGATGGTTTTCCTGGGCCGGGAGATAAGCGAAGAGAGGGACTACGGCGATAAGGTTGCCGAACAGATCGACGAAGAAGTAAAAGAGTTGATCAACATAGCCTACCGGAGGGCCGAAGAGCTTTTGGTGACAAACAAACCCAAGCTGGTGAAGTTGGCCGAATACCTGATCATTCACGAAACGTTGTCGGGCGACAACCTGGAACGCCTGTTCAATGACGAGGACATCGGAGAAGAACCGGTAAGCCCTTCGGCGCCGCCAGAGGTCTCACCCGACGCACCCGCCTATTCGCCGCCTCCACAGCCTACGGTCCCCCGACCGGCGCCGAGCCTGAGTTCGCAAGCGGACCCTGGAGTTTCCCCGCCGGCCGGTGACGACGACGGATAGTTCAATCAACGGATTTGGTTGTGTGCACTTGGCGTATGGTGGGGAGCAAGAACCACGCCTCGCCACTTCCTATTGACCACTTCCGAAGCTCCGTTGCTACTCAGCGGACGATGATCGTTCTCCCTCTAGCGGTAACTGGCGGTAATAGATGCCCCATCGGCCCATCAGGCTGCGGACCTCCGGGTGGTTCAACCCTACCAACTCACGAAAAAAACCGGCCAGGGCGTGGGCGGGAATTCTTTCCGGATCACACACCCAACTCTGCTCGGCGGGCACCACGTAGATAAGCCCGCTCTGATGCTGGCAAGTGACCTGGATCCGAGTCATACCGGTTCCCTGGTTAATGATCAGGCCGTTTTCAGCCATTTATCGTATCCTCCATAAAACTCTATCCGCCGATTCTTCACCAGCGCCAACGAGCGGCATCGATATGATCACCGACGAACGCCGGCCAGTCTATCTGGCGCATCGAATATGATAGAGCTTTATACGCAAGCCTGGCAAAGCCGGAACTGAAGGGTTTCCCAATGGGTTTAGCATTGAGCCTCTCCATGGAGGCATGAAACGGCCCGCCCAGACCCGTTTCTCCGAAAAGTTCGGAATACGGTTCACCCATCATGGTTTATCGATGAAGGAAAATGGTAGAATCTACAGGGCGAAAGCGTCAAGGCCAGACTGGTTACCCAACATGCAATAGGCTACAACTAACAGAGGAGTTTACATGAACCCACCGGGAGCACCCAGGCAGCCGGAGGTAGACTTCGAGCAGATCATCGCCGGTATACGAACGAACTTTGCCAAGATCACTAGCCGCTTGGGCGGTGGCGGGGTCGGTTTGGCGGTGGTATTGATCTTAGGGCTCATAGCCATCATTTGGCTGGGCAGCGGTGTGTACACCATAAGCCCCGGTGAGCAGGCAGCCCTCAGGCTATTTGGAGCGGCCCAACAGCCGCCGGTGGAAGAAACAGGTCTCCACTGGTGGTGGCCGGGTCCCGTGGGCAAGAAAGACGTATTCCTGGTGAACCAGGTGCGGCGAATGGAGTTGGGGTTTCGCAGTTCTGATGGCGTCACGGATTCCTCCGTACCGGACGAAGCATTGATGATCAGCGGCGACTTGAATATCGTGGACGTACGGATGGTCGTGCAATACGACATCAAAAACCTGACCAATTTCCTGTTCAACGTCGACGATCCAGGCGAGCCCAGCCGGACCCCACCTATTCCACTGGGCCAGCCAGACGGGCTCACCCTCAAAGACGCATCCGAATCTGCCCTGCGCCTGGTGGTGGGACAGCGTTCCATCGGCGACGTACTGGCTGAAAAGCGCCTGCAAATCGAGACAGCCACCAAAGGAAGACTGCAGGAAATCTTGGACTCCTACGGCACAGGCATCAACGTGATCAGCGTTGCTCTGCAAAACGTGCAGGCCCCCGAGGAGGTTCGGGCGGCGTTCAACGACGTCTTGCAGGCCAGGCAGGACAAGATAACCGCCGTAAACCAAGCCCAGGCATACCAGAACCAGGTGGAGCCCGAGGCTAGAGGTCAAGCGGAGCAGATAATACAACCCGCGGAAGCTTTTAAAGAAGCTCGAATCGCCAGGGCCAAGGGTGAAGCGGAGCGCTTTTCATCGGTGCTTACCGAGTACCGGAAATCCAAGGAAGTAACCCGCCAACGCCTCTACCTAGAGGCTATGGAAGAGATACTACCGGGCATAACTAAGATCATCGTCTCGCCGGAAGCCGATTCCGTATTGATCTTGGGGGGCGGCGGCGGCGCAAGCAGGTTGATCCCAGTGCCCGTCGGTCCTAGCCCCCAACCCTAAAACCATATTAATTCAGGAATTTCGAGGCATCAATGAAGATCTTGATACCTGTGGGCGTGATCGTGGTCATAGCCCTGATACTGATAAACACCGGCCTTTACGTGGTGGATGAACGGGAACAGGTGATAATCACCCGTTTCGGTGAAGTGCAAAGCGTCACCCAAACCTCCGGCATCTACATCAAGGCGCCCTTCATTGACACTGTTACGACATATGACCGCCGGGTGTTGCGCATCGACGCTCCGCCCGAGCGCATGCTGGACCAAGACATCAACATCCTCGAGATCGATGCCTATGCCCGTTACCGTATAACCGGTCCGGTGCAATTTCGTAAGACGTTGCAATCCGAAGATAACGCCCGCCGGGTATTGGGTCAAAGGATCAACGCTGCCCTTCGCGCCGCGGTGGCCGGGAGGGCCCGCGAGCAAATCATCGGCGGAGACGTGGAACTGGACGCTGACGGAAACCCGGTGACCGATGACGAGGGCAACTCGCAGGTATCCGCCACGGAAAACCGGACCATCATGTTGATTGAAGTGCTGACCGCCATACGGGATGAGTTGGCCGCTGAACCGGAACCATTTGGCATTGTGATGCTTGACGTCCGCATCAAACGTGCCGACTTCCCTGGGGAAGTTTCCGGCAGGGTCTTCGAGCGGATGCGGTCCGACCGGGAGAAGATCGCCCGGCGGTTGAGGGCCGAGGGAGAAGAAGAGTCCCGCCGGCGCCGGGCGGAGGCCGACCGGAGGGTGGAGGTTATCCTGGCCCAGGCCGACCAAGAATCCAACAGCCTGAGGGGCGAAGGCGAGGCCCAAGCCATCTCCATCCTGGCCGATGCCTTAAACGAAGACCCCGAATTCTTCGCGTTTCAACGAAGCTTGGAGGCCTACCGGGCTTTCATGAACCAGCAGACCACTGTCATCCTGTCTTCGGAAGCCGACGTTTTCAAATTCCTGCAGGGCCCCGGCCAAGCGGTGGAGAGTGGCAACTAGCGGAGTAGCCATAGGGCCCGCATATATACAACCCACAGTCTCGTTGGCGGTCTAAGAAAAGCCACCGCGGCTTCATTTGGAGCCTTTTGGAAAGGCCCCCTGACCACCGTCAATCAAGTAACTCCCCACCGGGAACGGAGAGACGAGCCTGGGAAGCAGGGGTGGTTGTGACAGGGGTGGTTGTCAAATGAAGATCCACGAACACCAGGCAAAAGCCCTTTTGGTCAGATATGGCATCCTCGTGCCCAATGGCGAGGTAGCCACCACTCCAGAGGCAGCCGTTCAAGCCGTCCGCAACCTGGGTGGCCGCGCGGTGGTCAAAGCCCAGGTACATGCCGGCGGCAGAGGTAAAGGCGGCGGAATCAAGGTGGTTCAGTCGCCGGAAGAAGCCCGGGAATTCGCCAGTGTATTGTTGGGCAAGAACCTGATCACCGCCCAGACCGATCCCCAGGGGGTACCGGTCAACAGCCTTCTGGTAGAAGAGTTGGCCGACATCGCCCAAGAACTGTACCTCGCCATCACCATTGACCGCAGCCGTTGTTTACCCGTCATGCTGGCCAGCAGATCGGGAGGAATGGACATAGAGGGTGTGGCCGCCGCCAACCCCGAAGCTATCTACTCCGAAGCCATTGACCCTATATTGGGCTTCATGCCCTATCAGGCGCGGCGATTGGCAGACCATCTGCATCTGGAAGGCGCGGCCGCCGGCCTGGCTGGCCAGATCATGACCGGCCTGTACCGCCTTTTCACCAAGCAAGACTGCTCACTTGTGGAGATCAACCCTCTCGCCGTGACCACCGGCGGACAACTCCTAGCCTTGGATGCCAAAATAAATTTGGAGGATGATGCCCTGTTTCGGCATCCCGACCTCCACGGACTGGCCGACCGGTCCCAAGAAAACGAGCTTGAGGTGCGGGCAGCCGATTTGGGCATTGCCTACGTCAAATTGGACGGAAATGTTGGCTGCTTGGTTAACGGCGCCGGTTTGGCCATGGCGACCATGGACGTCATCAACACCGTTGGAGCGGCGCCGGCCAATTTCCTGGACGTGGGCGGTGGCGCCAGCGTGGAAAAGGTGGCGGGTGCGGTTTCGATCATTCTCTCGGATCCCGATGTTGACCGGGTGTTGGTAAATATTTTTGGAGGCATACTCCGCTGCGATATCGCGGCCCGGGGAATCGTTCAAGCCTATGAAAGCACCGGATCATCGCTGCCGCTTGCTGTTCGCATGATGGGCACCAATGTGGAGCAGGGCAAATCCATTTTGCTGGAATCCAACTTGGATGTGATATTCGCCGGCAACATGAATGAGGTTGCCCGGGCCATTTCCAATATCCGGTGATCTCAAATTTTCATGTAGTCTCATCGACAGCGTGGACCGGCGAGCTAAATCAAAATCAAACCTGGAGATAATGCCTGCATGGGCATTTTGATAGACCAGAAATCCCGCATCTTGGTTCAGGGGATTACCGGCCGTGAGGGTGGTTTCCACGCCAAGTCTTGTGTCGACTATGGCACCAATGTAGTGGCGGGGGTAACCCCCGGCAGGGGCGGCCAGACCGTGGAGGGAAACATTCCCGTGTTCGATTCGGTGGCGGAGGCGGTTGGAAAGACCGGCGCCAACGTGTCTTTGATCTTCGTTCCCGCCAGAGCCGCCATGGACGCTGTCGTCGAGGCGGCCGATGCCCAAATCGAGTTGGTGGTTTGCATCTCCGAGGGAATCCCGGTACAGGACATGGTGAAACTGGACCGCCAGCTAGACAACAAGGGCGTGCGGCTGATTGGACCCAATTGTCCAGGGTTGATCAATCCCGGCTCCGCTTGCAAGGTGGGCATCATGCCCGGTTCCATCCATCTGCCGGGACGGACTGGCGTGGTTTCCCGCAGCGGCACCCTGACCTACGAAGCGGTGGCCCAACTGACGGAATTGGGGATTGGTCAATCCAGTTGCGTAGGCATCGGCGGAGACCCTATAATCGGCACCGATTTCGTCGATGTTCTGCGTCTTTTTGAGGACGACCTAGATACGGACCAAGTCGTGTTGATCGGCGAGATAGGCGGAGATATGGAGCAGCATGCGGCCGCCTATATCAAGGACAAGTTCTCAAAGCCGATTTGCGCCCTCATTGTCGGGACCACCGCCCCCCCGGGAAAGAGAATGGGACATGCCGGCGCCATCATCACCGGAGACAGCGGGCGGGCCGAATCGAAGGTCAAAGCCCTAAGAGACGCCGGCGCCACCATAGTTCCCACGCCGGCGGATATCGGTGAGACGGTTCAGAACCTTATAAAATCCCATAAGAGATGAACCTCATGCCCAAAGGGTAACAACGTCCGTATCCCATGGCTTCCGGGGCTCCGGATACTAGATCAAAGCATTTCCAGCTTGCCGGTTTGGAACCGTCCGCCCCTTGGACCCAAACAGCGTCCAAGGATCACCACCTCAAACTCTTACGGCAAACCACTGGCACAAGGAGAAGCGAAATGCCATACGTTGAGATCAACGGCATCAATATCCATTATGAGGTCCGCGGGTCTGGACCGCCTTTGTTGATGATGGCGCCCGGAGGATTCGATTCCACCATAGAAAAGTGGACCACATCGGGAATTTGGGAGGAGTTACGCCCATTGGAGACCTTCACCAACCGCCACACCTGCATCGCCTACGACCGGCGGGAAGCGGGCCTCTCCGGCGGCAAAATAGAACGCGTATCATGGGCGACTTACGCCCACGAGGCCATGGGCCTGCTCCAGCATCTGGGCATCAGGCAGGCCTTTGTACTTGGAGGTTGCATGGGTTGCTCCACCGCCATGGCGCTGGCGGCAGCCTATCCCGAAGCCGTGTCGGGATTGATCTTACACTGGCCCGTCGGCGGCGTCCGCTGGCGGATGAACGGGCTGGAACGGTTCCAAACCCACGTCAATTTCGTAAAGGAAAACGGCCTGGCGGCGGTTGTTGATTTGGCCAGGCAAAAAGGTTCCTTCTGGGCAGACCCCGCGGCCGGCCCGTGGGCGTCCACCATCGTAGCCGACCTCGACTTCGCGGCAAGTTTCCCTCAGCAAGATGTAGACCGGTACTTGGCTGTAGCCACACTCATGGGCCAAACCTTGTTCGACCGGGATACCGCCACCGGGGCCGAGCCTCAGGAGGTCATGGCGTTGAAAACACCGGCAGTGATCATCCCCGGCGCCGCCGATGCCCACGCCACATCGGCCGCCCGGTACCTGCAGGAATGCCTGACCGATCCGGTGTACCACGATGTTCACCCATCGGAACAAACGCCGGACAGGGTGCGCCAGTGGATATTAGAATTTCTGGAAACCTACGCCAGCGTGGCGGTAGGTTGATTTGTCATTTGGAATCAACACCAACCAATGCGGCTGGAGTTCGATGATCATTTCACGTGGTTGTTGGGCAGCCTGGTATACTCAAAGCATCCCTGTCCGGGAATGATGAATGCCGTTTGTACCCGTAAGAAAAATTACTAGATCATTTCAATGAAATACGAAACGGTCATAGGCCTGGAGGTGCACGTTCAACTCCAGACCCAAAGCAAGATGTTCTGCTCGTGCAGAGCCGAATATCAAAACGCGCCCGCCAACCAGCGGGTCTGTCCCGTATGCCTGGGGTTACCGGGCACCCTGCCGGTCATCAACCGAAAGGCCGTGGAATACACCATAATGACCGGTCTTGCCTTGGACTGCCTCATTCCCGAATACACCAAGTTCGACCGGAAAAACTATCCCTATCCCGACCTGATGAAAGGCTACCAGATATCACAATATGATCTTCCACTTGCGTTGGAAGGCCACCTGGACATCCACATCGATGGCGAAGATACCCGCATAGGCATTGAACGCGTGCACCTGGAAGAGGATGTGGCCAAGTTGCACCATCACCCTTCGTCCGACGGTGAATCCTATAGCCTGGTTGACGTCAACCGGGCAGGCGTTCCCCTGATGGAAGTAGTCAGCAAGCCCGATATGCGCTCCCCGGAACAGGCGCGGGCCTACCTGACCACCCTGCACAGCATTTTGCAATACCTGAATGTCTCCACCGCGAATATGCAGGACGGCAGTTTCCGTTGCGACGCCAACATCAGCCTTCGTCCCGTGGGCGCATCGGAACTGGGCACCAAAGCAGAAGTAAAAAACATGAACAGCTTCCGTGGCGTGTTCATGGCCTTGAAACATGAGGAGAAGCGTCAGCGAAAGATACTTGAGGACGGCGGCCGGGTGATTCAGGAAACCAGGGGTTGGTCAGAGGCCGGCAATGTTACCTTTTCCCAGCGCAGCAAGGAGTCGGCCCACGATTACCGGTACTTCCCAGAGCCGGACCTGCCGCCTTTGACCATCGACAAGGATTGGGTGGAAGAGATCCGTGGGCGGTTGCCGGAGTTGGCCGTCCGGCGCAGCTCCCGCTTCATGAAAGAATACGGGCTCCCGGAATACGACGCTGCGCTCCTAACCACCTCAAAAGCCATGGCCGACTTCTATGAAGAGGCCGTGGCCGGCGGTTCCGGCGCTGGAGAGGCCGGAGAGGTACTGGCCAAAGATATCAGCAATTGGATGTTGGGAGACCTTAGCCGCCTCCTGAATCTGGAGAATTTGGATATCGCCCTATCTAGAGTGACTCCGGGCCACCTGGTAGAATTGATAGGCTTGGTAACCGCGGGGGAGATCAACAGCAGAACCGCCAAGACCGTTCTGGAGGCCGTCTTCAACACCGGCAGTTCCCCTGGAACCATCGTGAAAGAGAAGGGTTACGTCCAGATAGCAGATTCATCGGTGTTGGAATCCGCGGTGACACAGGCGATCGGAGACAACCCAAAAGCGGTGGACGACTACAGGAACGGCAAGGATAGCGCCGCAAAATTCTTGGTGGGCCAGGTCATGAAGATCACCAAGGGACAGGCCAAGCCGGACCTGGTGAACCAACTGGTTAAAGAAGGGCTGGAGGCTCTCAAATAGATGGTGTTCTGAGAAACGGCGGCCCGGTAAGCGCTTTTGGGCATGCTCCGTTGACGGAGACCAAGATCATCACACGCACAACAAGTCAGGAATCACCGAGGTTACTCTTTGGGCATTTATCTAAACATCGTACAGATCATCGTGTCGTTGTCGATTCTATTGATCATCTTAAGCCAGGTCAAAGAGGGCGGCGGCGGTTTGTTCGGAAGCGCCCAATCGTCGATAAAGACCCGCCGCGGATTGGAAAAAACCATGTTCCAGGCCACCATCATCCTGGCGGGGGTGTTCCTGATCATATCCGTCGCCAGCGTGCGTTTCGCATAAACGTAATACCCTGGCAACTCGGTGATGCAGCCAATTCCGGCGGCAATCAACCTCTACTATGGCTCCTCCGATAATAGTGTTGACAACCGATTTCGGCGCCGGCAGCCCTGCCGTCGGCGTGATGAAAGGCGTGATCCTGACCATCAATCCCAGAGCTACGGTCATTGACCTTACACACCGGATCGATCCCCAAAACGTGCTCCAGGGAGCCCGTATCTTGGGCGGCAGCCACCGGTATTTCCCTCAGCAAGCCATCCACGTGGCAGTGGTGGACCCCGGTGTCGGAACCGGCCGTAAAGCTTTGCTCCTCAACACTCCCCACGGGCGTTTCGTGGGGCCCGACAACGGCCTGCTCAGCGGGATCATTCGGGACTACCTGCCGCAATTGCCCACCGCCAGCGGCCCCGTTACTGTTCCCAAAACGTGTTCCGCCCGCGCTCTGACCCAGCCCCGATTTTGGCTGGACCCAGTCAGCAACACTTTCCACGGGCGCGACGTGTTCTCTCCGGTGGCCGCTCACCTCTCCCTGGGAGTTTCGGACCAAGAAATGGGACCTTTATTAGAACGCATGGAATATCTGGCCGCCCCCCAACCGTCTATCAATACAACCGGCCAAGGCACCGAGATACGCGGTGAAGTCGTCCACACCGACCATTTCGGCAACCTGGTGACCAATATCAGCGCCGATGACCTGCGCCAACCCGGCATCATCACCGTAGAAATCAAGGGGCGTAACATTTCAGGCCTGAGCAAGACCTTCCACGACGACAACCTCGATGCCGACGGCATGCTCGTCGCCCTGATCAGCAGCAGCGGCTACCTGGAAATCGCCGTAAGGGACGGCAGCGCGGCCAAGTATCTGGGCGCGGGCGTAGGAGACCCGGTAACCGCCCGCGCTGACCGCTGATAGCTGATAGCTCTCGAGTTCTATTGACATCGTTTCACCCCATGCTAGGATTGGTGAACTCTAACCTGGATTTCCACCGCAAAGTCTATTGGGGGCCGGTATGGAACTGGACCGGGAAACTCTACTAAAGCTCTACACAACCATGGCGACCATCCGCAACTTCGAAGAACGGGGAATCCCCGAAACCGGACAACGGGCCATGTCGGCCTCGGTGCACTCATCGGCCGGTCAAGAAGCCGTTCCCACCGGTATATGCGCCCACCTGACCGATGAAGACTACATCGGCAGCACCCACCGGGGCCACGGACACTGCATCGCCAAAGGGGTCGACCCGAAGCTGATGATGGCCGAGCTTTTCGGGCGGTCAACCGGTCCCAACAAGGGCAAGGGCGGCTCCATGCACATCGCCGACATGAGCAAGGGAATGTTGGGCACCAACGGCGTCGTTGCCGCCAGCGTGCCCCTGGCCGTGGGCGCTGCCCTGACCTCTAAACTAAAGAACCTGAGACGGGTCGCCGTGGCCTTCTTCGGGGACGGAGGCGCCAACCAAGGAGTTCTCCACGAGTCCATGAACCTGGCGTCGGTTTGGAAGTTGCCAGTAATCTTCTGTTGCGAAAACAACGGTTACGCCGAATCCACTCCCGTCGAGTATGGCCTTTCCGTCGCCAACGTGTCCGACCGTGCCCCGGGATACAACATGCCCGGCTTGTTGGTGGATGGCATGGACGTTTTCGCGGTATATGATGCCGCCGGCCAGGCCGTGGCCAGAGCCAGGGCCGGAGAAGGGCCGACCTTGCTGGAGTGCCGGACCTACCGCTTCTACGGGCACACGGTTTTCGACAATCCACTAAGCTACCGCACCAAAGAGGAAGAGGAGCATTGGAGGGCCCGGGACCCTCTGAAACAATTTCGGGAGACGGTGATACCCCAGGGGGAGATCACCGCTGAAGAGCTGGATCAAATCGACAAAGAAGCGGAACAAATGATGGAAGAGGCGATCAAGTTCGCCGACGACAGCCCCATGCCCGACCCAATCGAACTGTACGACGACGTTTATGTCAACTACCCCAAGGAATTGCTCAAACGCGGGACCAACATGCAAGTATAGCGGTTAGCATTCAGCTATCAGCATCGGGCTGACGGCTGAACGCTGATGGCTGACAGCTACAAAGGAGATAACCATGATAAGCATGGCTGCCACAGGCACGAGGGAGATCCAGTATCGGGAAGCCATCAACGAGGCCATCCGCCAGGAGATGGAGCGTGATGAGTCGGTCATCATCATGGGTGAGGAGATCGCCGGCGGCGCGGGCCGCGAACATCTGGGGATAGTCGATGCCTGGGGTGGGCCTTTCCGCACCACCGTGGGCTTGATTCAGCAGTTCGGTAACCAACGGGTGCTGGATACGCCTCTATCCGAGGCCGCCTTCGTTGGGGCAGCCATCGGAGCGGCCTCCACGGGTATGCGCACCATCGCCGAGCTCATGTTTGTCGACTTCGTAGGAGTGTGCATGGACCAACTGCTCAACAATGCCGCCAAGATGCGCTATATGTTCGGTGGCCAGGTCAAGTTGCCGTTCACCCTTCTGACACGCATCGGGGCCGGCTTCGGCAGCGCCGCCCAGCATTCGGAATCCTACTACTCCATATTCAGCCACATCCCAGGGCTGAAAGGAGTATGCCCTTCGGACGCCTATACGGCCAAGGGTTTGCTCACCGCGGCCATTCGAGACGACGACCCGGTGGTGTATTTCGAGCACAAAGGACTGTACAGCCAAACCAGCCTGGTTCCAGAGGATCCCTACGAATTGCCCCTTGGCAAAGCGCGAACCGTGCGAGAGGGAACGGATATTACCCTAGTGGGTATCTCAAAGATGACCTGGATCTGCACCGCTGCAGCCGAAGAACTGGCCAAGTCCGGGGTCCAGGCCGAAGTGGTGGACCTCCTGAGCATTTCCCCTATCGATTACGACCACGTCATTGATTCGGTGAAGCGTACCCACCGGCTGGTAGTGGTAGATGAAGATACCCCGATATGCAGCCTTGCTTCCGAGATCTGCGCCAGGGTTGCCGAGGAAGCCTTCGACTACCTTGACGCGCCGCCGTCCCGGGTGACATCGCCCCACACGCCGGTGCCCTACAGCCGCGCGTTGGAGAACAACTACATGCCCAATGAGGCTCGGGTGATCAGCACGGTTCAGCGGTTGCTGGCAAGGGTTTAGTAAAACATCGTGCCGCCGTTTACTTTGTAGGCCTGGCCTGTGATGATCGATGTGGCTTCCCAGGCCAGAAGGCCATGGTAAAGCGCCCGACCGATACCTCGAATCCACGCTGGCAGAACCTAGGCCGATGTGCCGAAAGGACGTGGGATTCCAGGATTTTTGGAGGAACGACCCATGACCCAGCAACCCCGGGCCACTTTAAACGACCCATCGCCCCTGGACCCCGCCACCGTCGCTAACCCTTACCCGCGTTATCAGCAACTTCGGGAACAGGACCCTGTACACTGGAATCAAGGGATCAACTGTTGGGTGCTCACCCGTTACACCGACGTCCTGGCCGCGTTCCGTGACCAGCGCCTCTCCTCGGACCAAATCAGCGCTTTCAGTGGGCGGCTCCCGGAGGATGCCGCTGAGAAAATCCAGCCTTTGACACGCCTATTCTCGGATATGATGTTGATGTCAGATCCTCCTGACCACACGCGCCTCCGAAAGTTGGCCAACAAGGCGTTCACCCCAAGGGTGGTCGACCGGATGCGGTCCCACATTCAGGCCACGACTGAAGGTTTGCTGGATGGTATCGAAAAAGATGGCCGGCGAGATGGCCGGTTTGATGTGATCCAAGACCTGGCTAACCCTTTGCCGGCAATTGTAATTTCCGAAATGTTGGGGGTGCCGGCCGGGGACAGGGACCAATTTAAGAAATGGAGCGGCGATCTGGCGGCTTTCTTGGGCAATATCCGTATGGTGGCCGAGACGGCGGAAAAAGCCCAAAACAGCGTGTTTGCACTGTCGGATTACCTCAGGAAGATCATTTCCGAGCGTCGTCTGGAGCCCCAAGAGGACCTGATATCCGCCTTCGTGGCTGCCGAGGAGGAGGGCGACACATTCAGCGAGGCCGAGCTGTATTCGATGTGTATCTTGCTGATGCTTGCCGGCCACGAAACCACCACGAATCTTATCGGCAACGGCCTGCTGGCCCTGTTGCAAAACCCAGACCAGCTGGAGAAACTGAAGGCCGATCCTGGAACAATAGTAGCCGCTGTAGAGGAGTTCTTGCGTTACGACTCGCCCATCCAATCCGCGGCGAGAATCGCCATGGAGGACATAGAGTTAGGCGGGCAGCGCATCGACAAGGGCCAGCGGGTCACCATGATTGTGGGGGCCGCGAACCGGGACCCCGAGCGGTTCTCAAACCCTGACCAGTTGGACATCACAAGAGAAGACAACCGCCACCTGTCGTTCGGGTTTGGTTCCCACTTTTGTCTGGGCGCCGCTCTAGCTCGCGTCGAAGGGCAGATTACGATCAACGCAGTTGTGCAGCGCTGGCCGGATCTCCGGCTCGCTGCCGAAGAGTTGGAGTGGCGATACAACCCATCGTTTCGCAGCCTGATATCTCTGCCGGTAGCCTTCTGAATTAGGCAAGGTCCGGGTTGAAGGGCAGGATGCTGGCCAAAGGCTAGTGAAACAGCAGGCAGTCGTTGACGTTGTAGGCCTGGCCGGTTTTCAAACTGAAGGGTCCAGGCAGACCAACCCTTCGGTCTTTGCCGCATCGAACAGTTGATGGTCGGAGCAGACGAAAACGGGATTTGAGGGAGCGGCCGCCTTGACGGCCAAGCACCCGGCCAATTGAAGCGCATCATAAGCCCGTAGCGGATACCGGTCGATGACCGTGGTGGCCAGATCCAGAACGGCGTCGCTTACCCCCTGTTTGATGTACAACGTTGCCAGATGGAGATTGAACCTCTCCAGAACTTCCGCCGCCACCGCACCACCCAGGTCTCCTTCCCTTTCTCGCCGGCGGACGGCGGACCGGAATTCAACCTGCGCTATCGCTAATATAGCAAATTGGTTAAGCTCCAAGGCGTTAACAAGTCCCAACATCTGCTCGGTTCCTCGAACGTATAGCTTCACGAGAGCGCTGGTCTCCAAATAATAAAAGGCCAAAATCAGCGTCTTTCACGAAGCACGGTTTCCAACAATGGTTCTCCAACGATGTCGACTGGCTGAAACCCTGACGCTGAAACTTCTTGTTCGCCAAGCACGGTTACAACTTGTGGGTCCTGGCGATTCAACCGGATGGCGGTGACCGGGAAAGCCGGAGCCTTGGGGTTCGGGACTTTGCTGGTCAATACGATCCCGTCTCTGATAGCGTCGCGCAGAACTTGGTCTCTGGCCGTTGCTGAGTTTGACCACCCGTACCCTTCCCCGGGGAGACATAAATCCCGAAACCATGTGAGTGACACAAAATTGAATCCAGGCCGCTGTTCCGCCTTTCTAAGCGACTCGATGAAATCTGAAAGACGGCCCAGGTCTCTGTCGTTCGCTTCGGCCGTTTCGATACCGATATCACCTAAGTCCGATTCCTCCTGATTTGCGTCATCTGGTTTATGAGAACGGGGCCTTGGGGCTGCACCGCCGAATTTGATACGAATTTCGCCTGATCCGGGACGCCAGCCGTCTCGCGATGCGTCTCTGCGCTTTTTCCGGCCGCCTTCTATGGATTTCGATGAATGGTAGACGGTGAACAACTACATGCCCAAAATGATACCCGCGTGATCAGAACGGTTTATGGGCCACTAGCCAGGGGCTAGTGAAACAGCAGGCCGCCGTTGACGTTGTAGGCCTGGCCGGTGATAAACGAGGCGTCTTCCGAGGCGAGGAACGCCACCATGTTGGCTACGTCTTCGGCTTCGGCGATTCGGCCCAACGGCGTGCGCCGTCCCGCCTATTCCACTATGTTGCCTCGGAACTCTTCCAGCGATATTCCCTGCTCTTCGGCCAGGCCCCTCTCCCAGTAGCTCATCCTGTCGGTGTTGATGGGACCCGGACAAACCGCATTGACGGTGATGTGGTGTTCGGCCAGGTCCATGGCCGAAGCCTGGGTCAAACCCAGAACCGCAAACTTTGAAGCAGAATAAGCCGCCCCCATAGCGCTCGCCTGCTTTCCGGCGTTGGAAGCGATGTTGATGATCCGACCGCCCTCTCCCTTACGCACCATCTCCCGCCGCACCACCTGGGTGCATACGAAAACCGCCGTGGTGTTGATAGCCAGAAAATGGTCCCATACCTCCCGGGAAAGCTCGGTCACCGGCACTTTATCCCGCCCGATGATGGCCCTGGCATTATTGACCAAGATATCCAACCGCCCGAACCGTTCCATCACCTGGCCGACCATATCTTGTATCTGCCCATCGCTGGAAAGATCGCAGTAAACAGGCAGGCAACCCCGCCCCAAGGCCTCTATCTCTTCCGCCACGCTGTCGATGCTGTGCCACTCCGTCCTTACTTCCGCCGGCGGTAGGTCAGAGGTCTCGCGGCGCACGTCGGTGATGGCCACGGCCGCGCCGCGTTGGGCCAGCTTCAAAGCGGTAGCCCGTCCTACGCCGCGCATCCCGCCAGCCCCGGTCACCAGGGCGATCTTGCCCTCTAAATCAGCCATGTCCTACCTCCGGCAATTATTAACCAATGCTGTCAAGCGCATTATAATGACCAATCGTTAGCCTGCGATACTAACCCGCTGAGCCGTAACGGTCTGTGTTTGCGCTATCGCTCAGAAGATGGTATTAAACTCATCATCTTAGGCTGTCCTAACCCGCAGGGAGCAAGATGCATTTTTTTAGTGTGCTGCCATCCGCTGCCGGCCCGCTGGTGGTGGCCGTCATACTGTTTCAAGCGTGGCGGAAGTTCCCCAACCGGGAAAGCAGGTTTGCTCTGATAGGTTCCCTCCTGATTCTTGGCGGCACTTTGGTATCGCTAGCCGCCGTTCCGATACTCCTCGGTCAATCCCAGTCTCTTAGCGATACCAGGTTTAAATTCGGCGCGGCCATCGCCATTCTTCGTCTTCCTGGTTTGGTGGGCATGTTCCTATTGGCGTATGCTTACTGGATGGCCGTTATCGGCCGTCGTGGGATTCTACCGCCTCAGATAGGCGATGGCGAGTAATGTTTTTGATACTCGTGGCATCCGTGATCGGAAGCGCCCCTTGGATCGCCGGCTTGGCCATTGGCGGATTTGCCTGGCGCCGCCGTAAGAGTGCCGGATTGAAGCTTTCTCTGTTGGCGTTGGCAGGCCTGACCGCCCTTCAGATCATCGGCAGCAGTATGATCCACCTGCAATTGCCACGTTTCATAAACGCGGGATATAACGCAGGAACCGTAGCAGGGATCCTCGGAACCGTATCCTTCATAATCCAACTTGGCCACAACAGCCTCGTCATTCTCCTGGCTTTAGCCTTTTTTCGTCTTCTACAGGAGAATCAGGTGGCGGCTGCCGCCCGTTAGCTGATCCAGCTGATTCGATGGAGGGATCGGGCATATCTTATCCGTAGCTCAAATTTGGGCCCCGGTCAGTGGGCTGCACCGGGACTCGGCGGCTCACGACAGAAACCCAGGCAAGCTATTTGCCGGTTCTGCAGTACGGGCCGAGTTTGATTCACTGGTTCACACCAAGCCCACCAGCACGGGGTATTACGACCCGTGCAAGAAACTGAATAACCGGGCCAGTGTGAAAATAATTCTAGTTCGCCAAACGGCTCACGCAGCTGGACTCAGCGGCAGAATTCGCACGCACATCGCAGTTCTCTCAAAAAGGTGAAGATATGGCCACATCCATCATTCGGGGCAAGTACGTCATCGTCCAGGCCGGCAACGCCGCCGCCTCCACCACGGTCATTACCGATGGCGCGGTGTTCCAGCGGAACGGAGTGATCGAAGCCGTTGGCCCTTACTCGGCGGTTAAGGCTGCCCAACAGGCCGATGAAGAACTGGGAGGCCCCGGCTACCTGGTCTTTCCCGGCCTGGTCAACTGCCATCACCACGGCCGTGGCGTCTCAACATTCCAGATGGGAACCTGCGACGACTCCCTGGAAACATGGATGCTGGCCGGCTGGGGACGCCGCCCGTATGACCATTACTTGATGACAGCATACACCGCCATTCAAATGCTGGAGTCCGGCACCACCACCGTGATGTACAACCATCCCCAAACGCCGGTGGCAGGCTTGGAGGAGGACGTAGACCAGATAATCCGGGGGTTCTCCGACTCGGGCATGCGTACCGCCTTTTCCGTCTATTTTCGAGAACGCAACCGGGTGGTGTATTCCGACGACGAAAAATTCATTGCCGGCCTGCCCAGTGACCTGGGCGGTGGTTTGACGCGCTACCTGGCCGCCATCGACATGTCGTCTAAGGATTATTTCGCCATGTTCCGCGGCATTCGCGACAAATACGAGACCGGGCCGGGAAGCAGGTTACGGGTATTGTTAAGCCCCAGCAACGTCCAGTGGGTTTCTGATGAGTTCCTCCAGGAGACCAAGGAGTTGGCCGCCCAATACCAAACCGGAATCCACATGCATCTAGTGGAGAGTTTCTATCAGAAGGAGTACAGCAAACGCCTTTGGGGCAAGACGCCGGTGGCTCACCTCGACGACTTGGGGTTTCTGGGACCCGAGCTTTCCTGCGCCCATGCGGTGTGGCTAACCGATCAGGACATTGAACTCTTAGCCCAGAGCCAGACCACGGTGTGCCACAATGCCAGCTCGAATCTAAGGTTGAAAAACGGCATAGCTCCGGTCAACAGCATGCTGGCCGCGGGGGTCAACGTAGCCATGGGCACCGACAGCACTGCCCTGAATGACGACGACGACATGCTTCAGGAAATGCGGCTGGCCACGAAATTGCACCGCCAGCCCGGAGTGGACCGACCCTTCCTCACTTCTCAAGGTTCCCTGGCCATGGCCACCGCCAACGCCGCCCGGCCTACCTGTTTTCACCAGGAGATCGGCGTCCTGGAAAGGGGCTACCAAGCAGACATGGTGCTCCTGGATTTGAAAAGCATTGAGGAGCCTTACTTTGATCCAGACATAGATCCGGTGGACGCCCTGCTATATCGCGGTAAGAGCAGCCAGGTAGACACGGTGATCATCGACGGGGAAGCGGTGCTGCGGGGCGGCAAGCCCACCAAGGTCGACAAGGACGAGATCATCCGGGAGCTAAAAGAACGATTCTCAGCGCCGCTGGACCCCCAGACCCGGGAGACGCGTGCTTTGGCCGGGGAGCTTATGCCATACGTGAAAACGTTCTATCAGGCGTGGCAGCAGGACCAAGGCGAACCCCATTACCGCATCAACAGCCGGAGCTAGAGCGGACAGGCGTTAACCCGAGCCGGTTAATTTCCCCAACGCCGCCTAGGCGCGGATCAGATGCATGCTTGTGATAGTATTATGCCTGTTCAGGGGGTGTATGCGGGTTTATGGTTAGGGGCGCAATGCCTTGCGCCCCTGCATTCGATCATTCAGTCCCGTTCACCAGAAAGCACATCCACGCCGGAAGGCCACCATGTATGGCCGCTGGCAGGCTACTAGGATTCTTTAAAATTTCCGGAATTCAGAGGAGGCCAACACGATGACCACAGTAGGCGCGGGCAAATTTACCTACACCTATATTCAGGACTGGGCCAAGATGCCCGCGGGGCAATCGTTGGCATCGGTCAGCGCCATTGCCACAGATTCCCAGGACCGGGTTTACGCCTTCCAACGGACCGAGCCGCCGGTGGTTATATTTGACCGGGACGGTAATTTCCTCAGTTCTTGGGGCAACGGCAATTTCGTCGACCCCCACGGCCTTTTCATCAAAGACGACATCGTCTACGTCACCGACCGGGAAGGGTCCACCGCCATGAGATACACCCTGGACGGCAAGCCGTTGCAAATCATCGGCACCCTGGGCGAATATTCCGACACCGGGACCGATGTCACCGGCGCGGTGTGCGCCCGTTCCGCCGGGCCCTTTAATTACATCACTGAGATGGTGCCCCACCCTTCGGGAGACCTTTACGTCTCCGATGGGTACCGCAATGCCAGGGTTCACCGGTTCTCCAAAGATGGCGCCTTGGTGTCTTCATGGGGCGAGCCCGGCAAGGGCGGACCCAACGAATTCCACCTGCCCCACAGCCTTATAGTCGGCCAGGACGGCCGCATCTACCTATGCGACCGGGAGAACAGCCGGATCCAGATCTTCTCGGCCGAAGGCGAGTACATCACCATGTGGACCGACATGCAGCGGCCCCTAGACATATCCCAGGACCGGGACGGTAATTTCGTCATCAGCGAGCGAGTTCGGGAGGACGGCGGACCGGCCCAAATGAGCGTTCTGGACGGCGAAGGCAATGTCCTAGCGCGCTGGCCATCCCGCTCGGCCCACGGTTCCTGGGTCGACGCCCACGGCGACATCTATCTGGCGCTGACCGCCGAGAAGAGCATCGACAAATACGTTCGCCAAGGCTAGGCGGGGACGCATCCATGCCTTCGCCCCAGCTTCGCCTAAAAACTGTCATTCTTAGGAACCAAGTTACGAGGAATCTGGGGGGAGGAAAGCCCTCTGATTAGGGCTAAGTATTGAATCACCCCGAGGTGGTTATCTGTGCAGATTGGCATGTTTTACCAGATCCAGGTTCCGAAACCCTGGATGCCCGATAGCGATTACCAGAAGTATTGGGAGTTGTTGGAGCAGGTCAGCTACGCCGAAGAGCAAGGCTTCACCAGCGTATGGATGGCCGACCACCAGTTTCGTTCCGAATGGTCCCACTCCAGCGCGCCCGACGTTACCCTTGCCGCCCTGAGTCAACGCACCTCCAAGATCCGCCTGGGGATCGCCGTCGTGGTGCCCCCCGTGCAACACCCATTGCACATCGCCGCCCGCACCGCGACGCTGGACATCTTGAGCAACGGCAGGGTCGACCTGGGCGTGGGCCGGTCCGGCTACCCCTACCAGATGGCCGCCTTTGGCTCCGATCTGGCGGATGCCACCGGCATGGTGGACGAGGCGCTAGAGATAATACCCAGAGCATGGACCCAGGGTGAATTCACCTACCAGGGCCGCCATTACGACATACCGTTGCGGGAAGTCCACCCCAAACCGGTGCAAAAACCCCATCCGCCCATATGGTTGGGATGCAGCCAGGATGATACGTTCCAAAAGGCGGGCAGCATGGGGTTGGGTTGCTTGGCGATGGCCGGAGGCGGCAGGGAACGCCTTACCAAAATGATAGACCTGTATCGCGGCGAGATACGTGAAGCTGAGGCGGCGGGGAGGCCCGCGCATAACCGGATTTCCGCGGGCACGGTGGCCTTTTGCGGGGAAAACCGGGCCAAAACGATGGAACGGGCAGCCGGGATAATGGACTGGTACCGGAACCAGGGTGTCCTCCGGGACATCAAGGTTTGGGGCGAGCAAGACCCGGACAAAGTTCCCGAAGATTACCGTTGGCACTACCAACGCTCCACCGCAGCGGATTCCCCCGAGCGGAACGAAGAATCATCCCTGGAATTGATCCAGCAAGGACGTTACTGCATCGGCGATCCAGACGACTGCATCCGCTACCTGGAAGAATACGAGGCGGCGGGTCTGGACGAGGCCATCCCGTTGTTCCAGGTAGGCGCCGCCACCCACGACGAGGTGATGACCACCCTGCGGCTGTTCGGCAAATACGTCATCCCCCATTTTCGGGAGCGCGAGGCCAAGGTGAGTCCAGCGGTTGCCCAATAGCATTTACCCGGACGCCGAATTCCTTGACACATTTCACGCCAAGTTCTACACTCGAACCAGTGAACTAAGCCCTTTAGTCCACATTCATCACGGCCCGGTGGTGTAGCGGCTAACATACTGGCCTGTCACGCCAGAGATCGTCGGTTCAAATCCGATCCGGGTCGCCAACCAACCTCGGTCTTCCCTCGCCGGGCTTTACGCCGAAATCAATGAAGCGCCAGCGATAGGCTCTCCCGCCATCATCCCTACGGGATTCACTCCCCACGCCTAACCCAACCCCAAATCCCTTTTACCCCGACACCTTTGAGCACCATGTGTAGGGGCACGGTATGCCGTGCCTTGGCCAGGCAAGAGAATCGTCTCGCCACGGGATCAAAATCTCCCGAATTTCCTTTGACATGCCTGGCAGAACCAAGTAGCATATTTTAACCATCTTTTCGCCCTGCCGTTATCCGGGACGAAATTGCGATAAACCGGTAATCGTTACTTATTAGGCGCACATCGATGGGGGGCCACGTGGCACAGGAATCCGGCGGTCAGGAGAGCTTTGGGCGTTCAGCATCATTATTGGACGGTCCAGCAATTAATCCGGCGTTTGCCGCCGCCCTTGACGAATTGGTAGGTATTGCCAGGCAGGGACACAAACCCGCCAGCAAGTATTTCAATCCTCCGGATCAATGGCTCATAGACCAGATGCCGGTGATTCAGGACATGTCCCAGCAAGACCAGGACCGCATCTTGGACGAAGCCCGGTCACTGAGCCAGGGGAACGAGGCCGCCAATGCCGAAGGACGCGCCGGGACCAGGGTTTTCCCCGACGCCGTGGTCCGTTTGGACA
This sequence comes from Dehalococcoidia bacterium, assembly GCA_034428715.1. GTDB lineage: Bacteria > Chloroflexota > Dehalococcoidia > Lucifugimonadales > UBA3495 > Io17-Chloro-G2. Next base: position 49,597 of record DAOUHE010000033.1, read on the forward strand.
ATGGCGGACTGGCATTTTTTAGCCAGCTAGGGGTGGTGCGGCGGCCCGACCTGACCTTGTATTTCATAGATGGCTTCCAGAAGAACCGGGATGGCCTGGCCTTTAGCGAAGCCAACCAGGCCCTCTTCGCCGGCGTTTTCAGCTCCATCGCCCAATATATGAACAAACAATTCGCTTCAGGAGAAGCGGTGGTGCAGACCGACCGTCAGATCGGAGACGCTCCAGGACGTTCGTTCCACGCCCGGCAACTGCTCTTTGGCGACAAATATTTCCAGGCCCCGATGATGTGGCGGCAACTCACCTTCGAGCTTCCCGAGGCCGAAAGAACCGGCTCCCCAGATATTTTGGAAGTGTCGATTCCCCAATGGCTGGAGGTTTTAGACCTTTCAGAGGAACTCAAAGCCCGCATTCGGGAGTCGGGACTCACCCAATTGGTTTTCAAGGCGCCCACCAAAGGATTATCGCTGCACCTGGGCTTTGACTACGTTGGCGAGCACAAAATGGGACCCCTGTCCATCGCCATGTTCCTGGTCAAGCAGTCCAACGGCCTGGCGGTGCAGGCGGCCCTCAGCGTCAGCCGGGTGAAAACCCTTGAAGAACAGCTATTGAATACGGCCATGGTTACCATCGGCCCATCCCTCCACGGTAAAAGCACGTTGACCATCATGATAGAGCTGGCCAACAGCCAACTGTCCCAGCTTTTAGCACTTCCATTGGATCCCCAAGAAGGGATCTACCCTATGAACGACGACATCGTGTTGCTCCAACCATTGACCGAGCCCATCGAAACCCACCGGGGCGGCAACATTGTAAAGATCACCCATGGCATAGACGGCACGGAGAACAATTTCTATGCTGTCCCCTACGGTTTAACCAAAGAAGATGACCCCATAACCTACGATGTGTTGCGGGGCACCGCGGATAAACCCAACCCCCAGGAAACGCTGGAAAACGTGCCCATCCACGTGGAGGACTGGACGCCCAATTATATGGAGAATCCCGTGCGAAACATGCGGATGATCCTTTCCCGGCCACGTCTTTTGGAGCGAAAGGGGACCCAAAATCTACTCTCCGACATGACCGGCGGACGGCTTACCGACGCTGTTCACGTCCCCATGGAAAATACCGACCGGGTTTTCTGGCAGGCCGTGATGCGGGAGAACACGGTGATCCCGCCCCTTCGCCGGCTTCACCTGGAACAGTACATCCGGGTTCTGATGTACGGAGAAGCCGTCCAGATGGGAGCGGCCATCGGCGCCATCGGCAGGCCCTACGTTGAATACTTCTCCGACCCGTTCATAATCGGGCTGGAAGACGAGAACGCCAACCTGCTATACCATATCCTCAGGCAAATGGCCCGAGGCGGGCTGGAGCAACATTTCTACGTTTTCAACACCGGAGGTTTGGGCGCTGATACCAACGACGAGGCCAGCGGCCGGCTCTACAAGAAGATCTCCCGGGAATTGACCCTGATGCTGCAGGAAGCGGTCTTGCGGAACGCAGTGAAGTTCGAGTACGACGCCACCTTAGGTTCTGACATCGCCGTGGCCATAATGGACCGGTCGGGACAGGAAGTTATGGACCTGCGGCAAGAATGGCTGCCCCGGAGCATCTACGGCGACGGGGATTATTCCCGCAGGGTCGTGGAGTTGAGAAGGCGCCGGTATTTTGGCCGGGACGCCCAAGATAAGGCCGGTATACTACGCTACACCAGGGTGGCCAACGGCCTGCTCGACCTCACTGATATACCCGCGCCAACCGATGAACGCCAACTAGCCTGGTTGCTCTCATTCTATTGGGGATTGAACCAATCCTCTAACTCACTCCCGGAGCTGGCCCGGCATTTGGGTGAAGGCCAGCAGCCTGCCGAACATTTACTGCGGGCTTTGGGAAGCTCCTTCGCCTCCGGGGTGGAACAAGGCTTAAAGATCAACAATGAAGGCCAGTCAATCTTGGGATCGTTGGGAATCACCCTTTAAGCCGCTGGATTGAAGAACGTTACTCGTTGACGAGGGCCTGATTCACCGGAGGACTGGATCGCCGGCAATTTGGGCTCCATACATCTCCGTAACCCTGTCGTCTCCCAACCAGAGCGTCCGTTGGCAAAACCACTTCGTGGCCGCCGGCCTTCGGTATGACGGTCAATCCTTCATTTATCAGGTACTGGTCAACTCCAATACGAGGCGAAAGAGATTACCATCACCAGTTTTATTGTGTCGCTGCAAACCTGGTTGAACAGTACGAAGCAAGAAGCACCGGCGTCGGGAAGGATCGGTGGCCCCGGGCCACCTGGTGGATGCTCGCCTTTTCAGGTAAATGATCCGCTGGAACGGCCGCGGCCGCGGTCTTTCGCGTTGACACGCATTGATCGCTGGCCAATAAATTGAATGATTGAACGGGTAGCCTTTCATCACGAATTCTTCTCGGAGGCTTCGATCATAGATGGCGGAAACGGTAGACGTTGCGGTGATCGGCGCCGGCGTTGTCGGTTGCTCGGTGGCCTACTATCTGGCCAACCGGGGCGTCAGCGTTCACATATACGAACGGGAAGCCATCGGCAGCGGTGCGTCGGCCCACGCCACCGGTTCGTTGAGCCTGCTGGGGGCAGAATTCTCTCCTGGTCCCACATTTCAACTGGCGTTGGCCGGATACCGGGAATTTCCATCGCTGGTTCCGGAACTGGAAGAGGCCACCGGCATAGACCTGCTGTACCAACGCCGCCCATCATTACGCCTAGCGTTGGATGAAGATGAGGAGATTTTCATCAAGTCCCTCATGCCTTGGCAGCAACAACAGGTAGCCATGAGATGGATCGGCGGCGATGAGGTCCGGCAGATCGAACCCCGTCTGACGGAGTTGATCCGCGGCGCGGTCTATGAAGAAGAATCGGCCCAACTGGACAGCTACCGGCTTAACCTGGCCCTGGCTCAGGCGGCGGAGAAGAAGGGCACTCAGCTAAAGATACGGGAAGTCAAAGGCTTGATCGTCGAGCCCGGTCCAGACCAAAAATCGGGCAGGGTGACGGGCCTGCGCACCAGCGGCGGCGATTTATCCTGTGGTTTCGTGGTGCTGGCGGCGGGGGTTTGGAGCGCGGATTTTGGAGACCAGCTCAATTTCCAGGTCCCGGTGCGTCCCCTAAAAGGGGAACGCCTGCTTTTGCGATACTCCGGAGAGCCTTTGCCCGTGTTGATAAGCTCTCCAAAACGCGGGCATATGATCAGCCGGTTGGACCGGTTGCTAAGCGTGGGAAGCACCGGGGGCCGGGACTACGATCAACAAGAATCTCATTTGGGCGCTGAATATGACCGGCAGCCCACCGATGCCGCCAGGATGGAGTTAATGAGTCGGGCCATGGACGTCTTCCCCGGTTTGGCCGATGCCGAATTGGTCCAGCAGCTGGCGGGGTCCCGGCCATTGATCCCCGACGGCAAACCCATCATCGGCCCCGTCCCCGGCTGGGAGGGAATCTACCTGTCTACCGGCCACACCACCAAAGGCATCCATCTAGGGCCTATCACTGGGCGGATAATAGCCGATTACGTGACCCACGGCCGTTCTCAGGGGCCCGTCGAGCCGGTGGATCTCGAGGATTTTTTACCCCACCGGTTCCTAGATATCCAATCGCCAGATTTCACCGCCAGCAGTCGCCGGGCCGAGGAGTGAGGTAAAAATCGGCTGGGTTAAATATAACCTTTGGCGCCCATCTACCATGCCGGGTTTTGCCGGGCGGCGACCCGGAACCGGCATCTCACGCTCTTTTGACCCAGATTGCCGATGCCGCGGCGGGTTCCGGATTCTCTTCCCTGTGGATCACCGACCACATAGTTTACTTCGATCCTTGGATGGACTGCCTGCTGCTTTTGGCGGCGGTGGCTGGAAGGGCCAAAGAGCACAACCTGAAGATTGCCACGGGAGTCGTCGGATTGCCATTACGCCATCCCGTGGCCATCGCCCAGAGTTTTGCCACGTTGGACAATCTCAGTGGCGGCAACCTGATAGTGGGCGTAGGAGAGGGTTCCACCCAAATGGATTTCGATGCCCTGGGCCTGTCGTTTGAGGAACGCCGCCGGGCACTTGAGGATGGTGTGGCCGCCCTGAGGGACCTGCTCAGCGGAAGCAACGTCACCCATCTAGGTCCATATTATTCCTTTGAAAACGTCACCGTGGCGCCTCGCCCCGTTCAAAAACCGTGCCCGGCCATTTGGCTTTCCAGTTGGGGTTCGGCGGCGGGAATGCGGCGGGTGGCCCGCTTGGGCGATGGGTGGATAGCGTCCGCCTGGCATTCCACGCCCGAGGAATTCCAGTCCGCTAAACAAACCCTGGATGCCGCCTTGGCCGCCCAGAGCCGGGACCCTGCCGGATTCCCCAACGCGGTAGATACCATGTTCATGTACGTGGATGAAGACGGCAGCCGCGCCAGGCAAGTCGCCGGACCCATCATCGAGCAGACAACAAGGGGCCCATTTGACACCGCCGGCGGCCACTTCTTGGTGGGCGATTACGGGGAATGCCGCGACCTATTAGCCAGGTGGGCCGAGGCAGGCGCCAAAGAGATTTGCGTTTGGCCCTTGCTAAACCCCGTGCAACAGTTCCAGCGGCTGGGCGAGCACGTTTTGCCCGCCCAGGGTTAGATGCTGGTTCAAAGAGTGGTGGCGCACCTGCTGGTACGATGTGTCGAATGATCTTCCAAGAGGCCGATCGTCCCTTGCCCTGACTTCTGTTGCCCAGCCCAGAGTTGGAGTTTCTCCCAGTAAGTTGTAGACAAGAACCTGGACTGAAACCGATTTAATTCTCCTTAAATGCTTCCGCGAAGCAGACCTCGGGGATCGGGGATAGGAAGGTGATCGTTGGGTAATTTAATTGGCAAAAATTTCAAGTTCGTTGTGATCACAGCTGCATTCATTGGTTTCCTGATTTACGCGATTGCTTCAGGATCCACGATAACCAGATTTAAATTGGGAGGTTTGGTCGAAATAGAACTCGCTGCGCCTAAACCAACAGAGCAAGCACCCCCGCGACTGTCATCAACAACCGCATCTCCAACTGCTACCCCGCCTCCAACCCGGCCTGCTGAGCCTTCACCATCCACAGTTGCTACGGTTGTCACCCCTGATCCGACGCCTGTGCCACCATCGCCAATCCCGACACCCGGCATCATAGACTTAAGTGGGCGATGGATCTACCCGGGTGGCTTTTGGGAGTTCACAAAGTCTGAAGACGGATTCCAATTCAAGGAATTCGAAGACAACACCGCATTCCCGGTTGAAGACAACACCGCATTCCCGGTTAGTGAGGGAAGCGCCTACCTTGTCGAAGGCGGGGGCTTGGCTATTATAGCTAGGAACTGCGATGCTAAATACGGTTACTATTGGCAGGGCCCGGTTACGGGCAATCGAATAAAAGCCACCTTCGAGCACACCCCGGGGACCATGATTTCCTTTGAGTTGGTTAAGGAGTCCGAGCAAACTGGTTCTAGCCCTGAGCCTGCGCCTTCCCGTGAAGTAGTGGCCACACCATCACCTCTCGTTATGACAGACATAAGCGGCCGATGGATACATTCCGGTGGCTATTGGGAGTTTAAAAATGGAGGATGTGAGTACATATTTGAGGAATTCGAGGGAAATAACCCCTTTCCAGTAAGTGAGGGAAGCGCCAACCTCAAGGAGGGCGGCGAATTGGCTATTACGACTTGGAACCCTGCTCTAGACCTCAGCTTCTACTGGCAGGTTCGGATTTCGGGAAACCAGATCAGGGCCAAAATAGAGAAAACGCCGGGAGATGTCGTAGACCTTGCGTTGGAACGGCAGACTACCGGTCAATAGACTACCCTTTAGAACACCTTTAACGATCAAATTCGCTGAAGGCCCAAAAGTCAGTTGGTTCCGTAGACTGCCCTGCCATGATTTGGGAACTGAGTTCCGGTCTGATGGCTAAAATAGTGCCCAGAGACGCACGCTGGTTAGGCGGTAATTGTCCCCACTAGCCAAATCGGGCAGGCCACCCTGCCATCATATGGGCGCTAAGGCGACAAAGCCCTGGACTAAAGGGCCAGGTCTCCTTCTTCTCCGGTGCGAACCCAAATCGCTTTGGACACCGAGATGATCGAAATCTTGCCGCCGCCGATATCCCCGGTCAGGGCGGCGTCAATGATGGTATCGAGGGCTTTCCGGGCACCTTCGTCTTTTACCACCAATTACAGTTTGGTCTTGGGAAGCAGATCCACAATGTAGCTACCCACGCCCCTGGGCCTTCCCGCGGTAATTCCCTGCTGGGCGCCCCTTCCGGTAACCGGCACCACGTTGATGCTCACCAGCCCAACTGCCGCCAGTGGGTTGGTACCATATCGAGTATCTCAGGCCTGATGACGGCTTCAATCTTATTCATTTACCACCCTGCTAAAAACGCCGGTGGCGATCTAGTAGTCAGTCAAACTTGATATTAATGGTAACGTGAAAGATTGAGCAAAAGAGCTACCCTGACTCTGGATAGTGTTGATGGGAGGCGGTGGTATGGTCAGGGAAAAGTATGGAGTCCGGCTGACG
>DAOUHE010000034.1:0-15503 GCA_034428715.1 Dehalococcoidia bacterium
CCGCCGACGCCTCAGCGGCAAGCACCAGCCGCCGCACCCGCTCGTCCACAACGGGGGCAATCGCTTGGTAACGAGCTTGAATCGCTCCTTCAACTATCACCCATTAAGTATAGCTGAGCATGTAGTAACGAACAAGTTATTTCGTGACAGTTTCTTAGGTTTGACAATGCCTGTTTCAAGGCATCTTCGCTCTGCTCGCTGGTGATCAGCACGTGAATGTCAAAGCCGGCCTGCCCACTTTCGACTTCCTCCTGGGAAGGAACAGAGCTGATCACCTCTCCCATTAAAGACAACTCGTGCAATACCTGGAAGCAACGAACACCGGCCCATGAGCTGCTCTCGCTTATGGATATATTCACCACGTAGGTCCGGTGGCTGCCGTCCAGCGCCTCGTCGATCCTGGAGTGTTGTTCGCCGTCCAAATGGAAATCCACGGTTGATTTGGGCGTCGCATCACCATGGGTGGGTTCCGCGGCGTCACCAATCGCCTCCTCCAGGGCAGTGACCACAGGTGCGGCGTCAATGTTGCTGTCGCTTCCGTTGGCCAAGTCGTCCTTCATTTTTTTAAGAAGGTCCAGGCTGTCCAGCAGGGTATCGATGACTCCCGTGCTGACCTCCACCGAGCCGCTTCTTAGATTGTCCAACAGGTTTTCCATGGCGTGGCCCAACTGGGTCATGACGTCGTAGCCCAACATCGCCGACGATCCCTTCAACGTATGGGCCGCCCGGAATATATTTTGTAACAGACTGGAGGGATCGTCTTCATGTTCCAACTGGACGATTTCGTCGTCCATGAGTTGGAGTTGCTCCTCCGCCTCTTGCAGAAAGACGTCCAGGTCCTCGGGAGTTATGTCTGAAGCTAGATTCACCTGCTCACTCCACCCACTCTCTTCGAATCAACGCCATATGTATTTACACCCGGCCAGTGTGATCTTTATCGCCTGCCTGGCGGCCCCATCCCTTCGACAAGCCCAAGACAGGCCTGACTTCGGGTGGAGGGGGAAGGGTGCCGGTCTGACTAGGTACCGTCCCTATTGATGCCCGGCTTCGGCCATGATGCCAGCCGAATCGATGGTCGACAACGCCTGCTCCAGGTCCAGGAGAATGATCAACCGGGAAGCCAGTTTGACTATGCCCAGCAGATATTCGTAGTCGGCGGTGGTTATGACTGACGAAGGCGGTTCCACCGCGTCCGCGGAGACCCTCAGCACTTCGTTTACCGCGTCTACTACAACGCCGATGTCCTGGCCGCTAATGTCCACCACCACGATCCTGGTGTCTTTGGTGGCCTCTTCTACTTCAAAGCCAAATCGCTTGCGAAGGTCCACCACCGGGATCACCTTGCCCCGCAAGTTGATGACACCTTCAACAAACTCGGGTGTCCGCGGCACCTGGGTGATGTCCTGCATGCGAATGATTTCCCGCACTGAGCTGATGTCCACGCCGTAGGCTTCTTCGGCTAGGTCGAAGACCACCAGCTGTTTTTCGCTTGTCATCGTTTGTAAGGTCATTGGGTTGCCTCCTTTTGCATCGAATCTGTAACGGGGACCCGCCGGTTCCCACTGACTGGCTCATTGGTAGCCGGCTACAGGCCCGGGAAAGTCCCCGTTTGAGAAGCGGCCCCACCCTCTAGTTACCCGCTGACCGATTCATCTAGGGGCCTCGTTTGCCGGCCCCTAGATGGGCGGTTATACCTGCGAAGGGTTTCCACTGTGTTAGGGTCGTGAGCGGGAGGGCCGCGCTCCCTTGAAAGCTATGCCTTCAGGTTATCCTTCCCGCGTGGCGGCGGGTTCCTTTCGGGTGTTACCCACGTTGAATGCGCCCACCGCCTTCTTCAGGTCTTCGGACAGCGAGTCCAGGGATTGAGAGGCAGCCACCACCTCCTGTACCTGGGCGCTCATCTCTTCAGACGAAGCTGACATTTCCTGGATAGCGGCGCCGTTCTGCTCGGTTATGCTGGCAACCGTGCCCATCGACTGGGTAACCTGGGTGCTGTTGGCCGACATCTGCTGCGTGGCGGCCGAGTTTTGCTCCACCGAACCGTTGATGCCGTCGATGGTCTTGACCATCTCATCGCTGGATGCGCTGACCTGTTCCGCCGCCGCGGAGATCTGCTTGATCTGTCCCGATACCGACACCACCGATTCCAGGATTTGGTCCAGGGCCTTGCTGGCCTCGGCGGCCAGCGCGGCCCCTTCACCCACCTCCCTGGTGCCGTCTTCGGTGGCTTTGACCGACTCGTCAACGCCCTTCTGGACACCGTCGATCAGGTTGGCGATCTCTTTAGTAGCGTCGGTGACTCGCTCGGCTAGCTTCCTGACTTCGTCGGCCACCACGGCGAAACCTCTGCCCTGTTCTCCGGCCCGGGCTGCCTCGATGGCGGCGTTAAGGGCCAGCAGGTTGGTCTGAGCGGCAATGTCGTCGATGACCGTCACGATCTTGCCGATCTCCGCCGATTGTTCCCCCAGGCCCGCGATGTGTACCGCTGCGGTGTCCACCGCTTGCTTGATACGCTCCATGCCCTCCATGGTTTTGCCCACCATTTCCCGGCCGCCGTCGGCGGCCTCTCTGGCTTGCCGCGAGCCGTCGGCGGCGGCCTGGGAGCTACTGGCCACCTCGGACGTGGCGTTCGATACCTGGTTTACAATGGAAGTGGCCTGCTGAACCGCCGCCGCCTGTTCCTGGCTGCTCAGGGCCACTTGGTCGATGGCGCTGGAAAGCTGGCCCATGCCCGAGGTCACTTCCTGGGAGCGTTCTTGCTGCTCTTCGGCGCCCTTGGCCACCTGTTGGCTGGTGCTGGCGATGCCCTGGACGGCATTGCCGGCTTGTTCGGACGTGGTGGCCAGCTGGGAGCTGGCTGCGCTCAGACTATCGGCAGTGCCTTGCACCTGGCCGATGAGCCCACGCAGGTTCTGCACCATCTGGCTGAAGGCGTTACCCAGGACATCCTTATCGGAAAGCACCTCGGGCTTCACGGAAAGGTCACCCTCAGCCACGGACATTGCCATATCGGCCCGGCGCTTTTGGGTGTCCAAAAGGCGTGCGAAGGCGTTGGCGGTTTCGCCAACCTCATCACTGGACTTTACATTCAATTCGACGTCGGTATTGCCCCGTTCCAGTTCATAGGCCGCAGACCTGAGCTGTTTGATTGGCCCGACGATGAGGCGGCTGAGCAACATACCACTACCGATTGCGGCCACGACGGCAAGAATGGCCAGGGCGAGGGTGATCGTCCTGGTACGGTCAGATGCCGCATTCTGGCTTTCAATTCCTGTCTGGATGAAGACCTGCAAGTCCCGGTCAATGACGTCGTCTGCTTCGTCAATAGCTACGTACAGCTCATCGAAGGTTGCCTCGGCCTCATCGAAAAGCCGGAGCATTTCAGGCCCGGCGGTTTCAGCTTGCTTCCAGAGACCGTCGAATTTGGCTATGGCCTCGAACTCCCAAGGCTCCGACGCCAGGGCAGTGTACCTGGGCCAAAACTTGGCCACATCGTCAAATTGGTTGAAGACCGCCTGTTTGGCGTCGAGCTCTTTCCGGCCTCCATTATAGGAGTCCACATAATCTCCGACCTCCCCGGACAAGGTCATGTACTGATATCCCGCGTTAAGGGCTTCCCATACGCTAACTTCCACTTCCCGTACGGCCTGCTCCTTCTCCAGCAGGTCCGGGTCATCGGGGGACCAATGGGCTTGAATGTCAAAGTCGATCACATCGTCCGCCACATCAATACCCTCAAAGAACAGCGCTGATTGTACCTGCAGCTGTTCCGACAGGTCTATCATTCTCTCCCCTGCAACCATTGCCTGGTTCCACCAGGTGTTGAACTCGTCAATTGAAGCTTGCTCCTCACTGGTCTCGGTCAACGCAGCATACGCCGGGAAGAATTTCTCGACGTCAGCCACCTGGCTTTGGTAAATGTCTTTAAAAGTAGGGTCGCCAGTAAGCCGGAAGGCGTTGGCCGCCTGAATCGCTTCCCAGACGCTGACTTCGACCTCCCTCAGGTTTTGTTCCATCGGAAGCTGCGTTGCGGCCAACTCGCCAACCTGCCTGGAAAGGTTGTTGGCAAAGTAGGCAACTACCGCAGTTAGCACAGCCACGGCCAAAAAGGCCATAAGCAGTTTCTGTTGTATGGTGATCCTCTTGTTAAGTTACCTCCGTTTGGATACGCTTTTTTTCATTGATTTTCATTGATTTGTTGCACCGATTTGATTGGTCTAACTTGTTTATGGTTGGTTCTAAAGTCCTGTGGCGCCTTGAGGTGAAAGCACTCCACCTCACAAATCCCCCCTCCTCTACTCGATAGGCGTCCTCCCTTCACGTAATTTGAAAACCGGGCCTGAATAAGCCGTTTATTCTAGATGCCTTGATGGCGCCCGACTCACTTGTCTGAGCCCATTCCGGAGTTGTTTTTCAACCGGAAATCTTTAAACGAATCTGTCTGTCTGGAAATGGCTCCTGCAACCAGGCTTCCACGGATTCTCCGTTCACCCAGCGGGTGGATTCACCGGCCCCAGTGTTATAGGCGGCACTGGGTAATACGAAGAAGGACCATGATCTGCTGCCATTTCCAACGGTCGAATGTTTTACTCGGTTGATCCAGATTAGTGGGAGGCGCCTTTACTCTTAAGAGTGCCAACCCCGCTGGCAATTAGACGTTTCCCCAAAAGAATTGGTGGCGTTTCTTTCCTGCCCTGGGGGCCTGGTTTCTGGCCCCTCTTCCATTCATCTGAATGAGACAGAGCAGCAGGCGTGCCCAGGAGGCGATGGAGCGCACTTGAAATTCCAATCTGCACCCTTTTAACCCTTACCCCATTGGCCAGTGTCCCAAACAACTTCTGTCTCCTCCTAGCCCGGCGGAGTGTTTACACTTCATACATGGGGGGTATTGCCTCTTTGTTTACCGGTGCTGAGTCGCGTTTCGCCACGCCTATTCCGATGGGAAACCGGTGTCGGCTAAGGCCGAAACGGCGATCCGGGGGTGGCTTGGGGGAGGCCATTGATTCCTGGTTCATTACCTTTCATCCGTCTGGAAGGGTCCCATTCACTTTTGATCCGAAAATTTCAATGGAGCGATAATCGTTATACATTCGATATAAATATATGTATGTAGATTGATGTGAAACGCCAATGAAAGCTTGGTTTATTACGACGATTCGAATCACAAAAACGCCATCTTTGTCTGATTTTGGCAAAAAGGTGGTTAAAAAATCATGAAGTTGTCGGAAATAGGACATAACAGATAGATTTCCCGGCAAATGATCGCCGCGGAGGGCAGCGTGCCCTCGACAAAGACACTACCGTAGCTGATGGAGATGGGTCCGTAAGCGCCGCCACCAAGGTCAAGCCCATCCGGGCAGCATGCGTTTCCATCATGGCGCCAGTATTAATGTAGTGGTTATGTGAAGGGGAATGATCATAGAAGATACCCCAGTGGTGGAAGACACGAACTCTACGGCCGGGTTGCATTTTCCCGGCATGGGCAAAGTAAAATGCGCCCGGAACCCCGCCGCTGGAGTCATGGGGGTGACTTTTGACCGGTCGGCGCCCAGGCCAATGGAAATAGCGTCTGCGGCTCCACCTGCACCATTTATGGGCGGACACTGTCAAGCCGGGGGTACTGCCTCTTGGACCTTGGAAACGGAGTTGCTACGGTGGATATTCACCCCGCCGGCGGTTCCAATGTCTGGATTTTTTACCGGGCTGGTCCGACCCGGGCGCTGGGGGATGATTCTTAAGTGATCGGCCTATCGGCTACAGCGAGGATCGATTTGCCTCACCCAAAGCTGGGGATAGTCACCATCCTGACCGCATCCATGGTCGCCGTGATCTTGGTGGTAATGGTTTTGACCACATTGCTTGACATACATCACACCCGGGCCACCGTCAACCAAGGCGCCTATGCTTACCACGTCAAACCGTTGGATATGGACGCCCTAAACCACAGCGTGCGCAACGCGTTAAAGCAGCAGCATCTTCAAACGGAAAACAAGGCCCTTCTGGAGAAAGTACAACTCTCCAATCAGAACCTCAGAAGCTCAAACATCCATCTAGAAAGCGAGGTGGAGGAGCTGTCCTTGACCAAATCCCAAATTCTGGCCGCGGTTACCCACGAGCTAAAAACCCCGCTGGCAGGCATCCTTGGTTACCTGGACTTACTTCTAGATCCCGGTGAGGCGGCCGGGCCGCTAAACGATAAGCACCACGAGTATCTGGGGAACCTGAAGAAAGACGCCAACCGCTTGAACAGCCTTATCGAAAATATCCTGGAGGCATACCGGTTGGAAACAGGCGGCCTCCAACTGGCCGTCACCGAGCTTGATGTCGGGACCGAAGTCGATGAGGTTGTCGGTTCTTTGCGTGAGGATTTGCAGGATAAAGGCACCAGCCTGGTCCTGAACATTCCCAAACACTTGCCCGCCGTGAAAGCGGACCGGTTCCGGTTTTCCAGAATATTGAGTAACCTCATCGGCAACGCCTGCAAGTTCTCGCCTGAAGGCGCGGCGGTGCAGGTCTCAGCCAAGGCTGTCTCCGGCACCGTGGAGATAGCGGTTTCGGATTCCGGAATCGGCATTTCCCCAGAGGATCAACCCCAAGTGTTCGACAAGTTCTTCCGGGTGGATAACTCGCCGGCCAGGGGTTCCACTGGCGCCGGTTTGGGTCTTTACATAGTCAAGAACCTGGTGGAGGCCCACGGCGGCGCGGTCCGGCTGGAAAGCCGGCCCCAGCAGGGCTCGTCATTCACCTTCACCCTTCCCGGCGTGGACGCCGAGGAATCGGAGACCGCGGACTCACGTGAAGCATTAGATCCGACTTCATCTCTTCCGGAGCCTCCGCTCCGGCGAGGGAGCTAAGATGACCAAGGTTCTTGTTGTAGACGATGAAAGAAGTGTCCGCCGGGTGTTGGTGCAAACTCTCCTGGACGCCGGATATGAAGTCGTCGAAGCCAAAGATGGCGGGGTGGCGTTGGAAATCGCCTTCCAAGAGCAACCCGACGTCATTTTGCTGGACATCATGATGCCGGTTCTAGACGGCTTTGAGGTCTTGAAGCAGCTCAGGGAAGATCCCGGCACCGGTGACATACCGGTTGTTCTGCTATCGGCCCTGCCGGTGCTGGATGGGGAGCAAAACGGGTTGAAACTGGGGGCGGCGCAGTATATAACCAAACCGTGGAGGCAGGAACAACTGGAGCGCACAGTGCGGGTTGCCATACGCGGCAGAGCCCAGATCTCTGAAGGAGACTTAGACGGAGATAACAACGAGGTTAAAGGTGGTGATGGCGGTCCCGGCCGGAGAAGCGGGCATGAGGGCACCAAAGAAAATCGGCTGATTCGCACCGCCGACCTTCTGGTGCCCTTGGAGAAAAGGCTGGACGGAGGATTGCTCCTGGGCACCGACGATCTTGAAGCCGAAGGCGACCCCCGCCTGCTGCGGGTGGTTTTGGAAAATCTATTTCGCAACGCATGGAAGTTCACCTCGGCCCATGAGATCGCTCATATCCAATTTGGGCTGACCAAGGCCGATGGTAAATCCGCCTATTTCATTAGCGACGACGGCGCGGGCTTCGATATGGCCTACGCCGACAAGTTGTTCGGAGCTTTCCAAAGGCTTCATTCCACAGACGAATTTGAAGGTACCGGGATCGGCCTTGCCACGGTGCAGCGGATCATCCACCGCCATGGCGGGCGGATTTGGGCCAACGGGCAAGTGGACGCCGGCGCCGCTTTTTATTTCACAATCTAGCTGGCAGGGAGCCATAACGTGAATGAAAACACAATTCTTTTGGTCGAGGACAATGCTGATGACGAAGCCCTTACCTTAAGAGCGTTGAAGAAGAACAATATCTCTAACGATGTGGCAGTCGCTAGAGACGGGGTCGAGGCGCTGGATTACCTGTTCGGCAGGGGAGGTCATGCCGGTAGGGATACGGCCGTCATGCCCTCGCTGGTCCTGCTAGATCTAAAACTGCCCAAAATGGGTGGCCTAGAGGTGCTGCGGCACTTGAGAGCCGACGACCGGACAACGCGTTTGCCAGTGGTCGCTCTGACATCTTCAAATGAAGAAAAAGACCTGATAGCGAGCTATGATTCCCACGTAAACAGCTACGTGCGCAAACCCGTTGACTTTCTCCAATTCATGGAAACAGTACGGCAGCTTGGGAGCTACTGGTTGGTCACCAACCAGCCGTCTCCCAGATAACTGGATAAAAACATGACGACACCGCTTAGAATACTGATGGTGGAAGATTCGGAAGCCGATGCATTGCTTCTCCTCCGGGAATTGCGCCAGGCCGATTATGATCTCACCTATACCCGGGTAGAAACCGAGGAACAAATGGCCGAAGCATTGGCCTCGGAAACTTGGGATATCGTCGTATCAGATTACGTATTGCCCACGTTTAGTGCCATGGCAGCCCTAAAAACCTTCGACGACAGTGGGTTGGATCTGCCTTTCATCATTGTTTCCGGCGTTGTTGGAGAGGATGCCGCGGTAGCGGCTATGAAGGCTGGAGCCCATGATTACATCTTGAAGGGCAAGCTGACGCGGCTGGTACCCGCAATTGAACGTGAATTACGTGAAGCTTCCCACAGGCGGGAGCACAAGTTGCTGGAAGAGCAATTGTTGCTTTCCCATAAAATGGAAACCGTGGGACGACTGGCGGGTGGGGTGGCTCACGACTTCAACAACCTGCTGACCGCCATCTTGGGGTACGCCCACGCGGGCACTAAGAATCTGCGGCCAGATAGCAATATTTATAGCTACTTTGATGGAATACAGCAGGCGGCTCAAAGGGCGGCCAACCTCACCAGCCAGTTGTTGACCTTTTCCCGTCGTCAGGTGATCGAGCCCAAAGTCGTGGACCTAAATGACCTGATCATTGAGGCCGCTAAAATGTTGCGCAGCGTCATCGGTGAGGACGTAGAGTTGGTGACTTTATTATCGCCAGATCTACGGCCGGTGAAGGTAGATCCCGAAAAGATGGAACAGGTGCTGATGAATCTGACCGTCAACGCCAGGGATGCCATGCCGGACGGCGGAAAATTAACCATAGAAACTTGCAACACCCATTTGGACGCAGACGAATCCTTCCATCATTCCGGGCAGATCTCCGCCGGAGAGTATGTGATGGTGACCGTCAGAGACGACGGTTTTGGCATGGATGCGGACATCAAAGAGCACATATTTGAACCTTTCTATAGCACCAAGGAAACTGGAAAAGGGACTGGTCTGGGATTGGCCACCTGCTATGGAATCGTCAAGCAAACCGGCGGATACATCGATGTTGAAAGTTCTCCTGAGGGCGGCAGTGTGTTCAAGATATATCTGCCCCAGACCCAGGAAGACGACTTGCCCCGAACCGCCGGTGAAAGGATGGACGACCCGGAGCTGCACGGTGAAACCATCCTCTTGGTGGAAGATGAGCCGCTGGTCAGGGCCATGGTGGCCAGGGTGCTGGAAGATGAAGGATTGACCGTGCTAGAGGCCGCCAACGGCGAAGAAGCCCTTAGATTGGCCGAAAAACGCTCGGCCGGCTCGATAGATCTCCTGCTCACGGATGTGGTCATGCCGCGAATGGGTGGGATTGAACTTGCCGAAAAATTTAAGATTAATCATCCCGGCACCCGCGTTCTTCTAACATCTGGATACACTGACGGGGCGGTGATACAACATGGAGCGTTGGATCCCGATACGCCGTTTATGCAAAAGCCATTCCTGCCCATCGACCTGCTGCACAAGGTGAGGGAGGTGTTGGAGGATTAATGGCTTTAGGCGCCGGGTGATTTAGACAAATATTCTTAGACGACCCGTTTTAGAAAATAAAAAGTGCGCCCAGCTTGGGCGCACTTTGTTCTGCTACCGATGAACCTGTATTTAACGGGCGAGCGCTTCCTTCTCGGCCAATTGCTTGTCCCAAGGACCGGGGAACTGTCCCTTGATACTTTCTCCCGACATGAAAATGTTGTCCTGGCGTTCCCACTGGTCCCTGGGGAGTTCGTAGTAGACTTCTATCCCGTTGCCGTCGGGGTCCGTGAAGTAAATCCCCAGAGAGAGCCCGTGGTCGGCAGCATGGGCGGCCACGTTCTTTTCCGCCAACCGATGGTACAGCTCCTTCAAGTCGTCAAGGCTCTTCATTCTCCAGGCCATGTGGTTCAGCCCTACCTGACCCTTTTGCGGTAGAAGCGCGTCTTCTCCCACTTCCATCAAGGCGATCTCGTGGGATTCGTCCAGGTTCGCCGACATGAAGGCCGCCCTTCCGGGTTTGAACGCGTAGGTGTGCAAGCCCAAGATTTCTTCGTACCATTTGTGGGATAATTCCGCATTCCGCACGTAGATGTTTACGTGGCCCAAGTGGTCGGGTGTGAAACTCATTTCTTTTCTTTACTCCCGCTGGATTAGTTTGGAAAGGACTTCCTTGCCCTTGGCTTCAACATTATACCATTCCCGTTCGGCGGCTCCACCACAGGGCCGTTGTGGACCAATTCCAGTTGGGTGTGGCCAGTTCCGATCGCAAGGTGGTGCACAAGGCATCAGAACGCATGAGTTCGGCATCATTTCCGCGTTGCTTGCCCATAACCTTACATCTGCCTATTTTTTGCATTATCAATAAAAAACTGGTTTGGTTGCGGCACAAAACCGGGGGGTAGACGATACATGCGTACGAAGCGAATATATGTCTACCCCTCTTGGGTTGCCAATGAGCTAATCTAGCCCGTTTCCCGATTTTAGTTGGGGTCGGGAGGAACCAGACAGTAGACGGGGTCAGAGACGTTGCCCGTGAAGTCTAACGCGTAGACAGCAGCGTCGCCCTGTCCCTTGATCTTCCAGTCAACATCGCTAGATCCAGGTTTAATGCTGGGGTCGGCGCCGTTGGCCTCGGTGTATTTGATATTTGTTGGGCTAGAGAAGGGACCGAATTCAAAGTCGCCGGCGGTTCCGAAGACGTTATCGGCTCCCATATCTACAACGAATATCTCGGGATCTAGGTCCACCACATCCCAAGCACTTACCTCACAGAATCCATCCTGATTCTGGCCTTCTATTCGATGTTAAAACCAACTGGTCCTGATCCGGGTAATAACTCAGGTACCGCGACCACCAAAACTGGCTTTGGCGGGAGTTGAAGACTTCTGGCGTTCCCTTGGCCCACTTCTTCGACGAGGCTTCAAGACATATATTCATTTAGGGTCCAAGCGGACTCGCTGGGAGTAACCTTGGGGTCAATGCATTAGATATTCTGAATCTCTAATATTTTCTCCTTTAGCCTTTCTTCCTCATCGGGGTTGTCCGTGGGAATGGAAAAACTTATCTGGGTGGCATAACCGCCGAACCTTTCCTTGATCTTCCCGATGATCTGGCCGTAGGTGCCAATGGTGGCGAAGGTCTCCACCATTTCGTCGGTTATGACCGAGGGCATGTCGTCCCACCTTCCCGCCGCCGCCATCTGGTTCAATTCCAGGCATACGTCTCCCCAGCCGTGCAGATCCATAACACCTTTGTATGAACGGGTCGAGCCGTAAAACGCCATGCGCCGTTTGGCAGCTGTGTGGGCGGCGCCCAGTTCTTCTTCATCCTTGCCCATGACCAACATCCCACCGGCGCCTATCTCAATATCTTTCAGGGTGCGGCCGGATCTCTGGAGCCCCTTTTCTAGGTTTGGCAGCGCCACCTCATCCATGTATTTCTTGGTCATGAAGCCGTGGGGCAGCACGCCGTCACACAATTCTCCGGCCAGGCGGAACATGTAGGGCCCCACGGCGGCGATGAATATCTTGGGCTGTGGAAAGTCTATCGGCCCCGGGCTGAAGTGGGGCGTGATCAGGCTGAAGCTGTAATGATCGCCCTGGAATTTCAGTGTGGTCCCGTTTTGAAAGCTGTCCCAGATCGCCTTCAGTGACAGAACGTATTCCTTCATTCGCGGGCCAGGAGGGACCCAGAGAGTGCTGAAACGGCGCTCGATGTGGCCCTTTACCTGGCTGCCCATCCCCAGGCGAAACCGCCCCCGGGAATACTTCTGCAATTCCCAGGACATATATGCCACGTTCATGGGGCTGAGAGGGAAAACCACGGCAATGGAGGTTCCCAACAGCGCTTTGGTTGTGTGCTCCGCGGCCAGGGTCAGGGCCATGAAAGGGCTGGAGAAATCTTCGTTGGTGTTTATCCCGTCGTACCCCATCTTTTCCACCCAGCCGGCCCTTTCCGGTATCTTGCCCAAATCGTCCCTAGGAATTCCGCTGAAAACCTTCATTTCAATTTCCTCCGATGGCGGGCCCGGTGTTTCGAGCAACTTGCCAGAGATGGTAATAGGCCCGCCGCCCCGTGTCCACCGGGATTGGGCCGGAGCCGCCCGGTGGCCTATACTGTTATATCCTCAGGGTTTTGTCTTCCTGGGCCGTTATTTAGCTTCAATGAGAGGCAAGCATGACCCAACCAGGTCCTCTCCAACGTCCAGTCATAAATGACACGCTTGGCGCGTTTTGCAAAGATACCGATGCCTTTCTTCCAGGCGCGGATACGGGGCCGCTCCACGGCCTGACCTTTGCCGCCAAAGACATTTTCGACGTGGCGGGATACGTCACCGGCGGGGGCAATCCCGACTGGAAGGCGACCCATCAGCCTGCCCAATCCCATGCTTGGGTCGTCGATTCTTTGGTAAAGGCTGGGGCAACCATGGTAGGCAAGACCCTGACCGATGAGCTAACCCGCGGTATCTTCGGCGAGAATATGCACTACGGCACCCCGGTCAATCCCAGGGCCCCCGAATGCGTTCCCGGCGGTTCTTCCAGCGGGTCGGCCTCCGCGGTAGCCGGAGGTCTGGTGGATCTGGCCCTGGGCTCCGACACCGGCGGCTCCGTGCGGGTTCCCGCCAGCTTTTGTGGGCTTTACGGCCTGCGGCCCACCCACGGGAGGATTCCCCTAGACGGCATCCTGTTGCAAGCGCCCAGTTTCGACACCATCGGGTGGTTCGCCCGGGACGCCGGTACCTTTGCCCGGGCCGGGTCCGTGCTGCTGCCTTCTCCAACCGGTTTCCCCAGCCGCGGCCGCCTGATCATCGCTGAGGACGCCTTCAAACTTGCCGACCCGGCCGTCGCCGGCGCGTTGCGCCCGCACGTTGAGCGGATCGCGTCTTTGCTGGGCGGAACGTCCACCGAGGTACTCGCACCCCAGGGGCTGGCCCAATGGTCGGCCCAGCAGCAGGTGCTTCAAGGACGGGAGGCCTGGGAGTCGGTGCGGGACTGGATCGACTTGGTCAATCCCCGGTTCAGCTACGAAGTGTCGGAAAGGTACGCCCTGGCCAAAGCTATTCTGGATGAAGAGGTCGGGGCTGCCGTGGATATGCGGAAGGGCATCGTTGAACGCATGCGAGAGGTTTTGGCGGGAGGCGGCATCGTCTGCTTGCCCACCACGGTTTCCCCGGCGCCGCTAAAGGGCCAAAGGGTGTCGGATCGCCACGAACTACGGTTGAAGAACAGCCAGCTCACCTCCATCGCCGGTTTGACCGGTGTGCCCCAGTTGAGCCTGCCCGTGACGGAAGTAGGTGGCAGGCCGGTGGGATTGTCATTAATGGCCGGACAGGGCGGCGATGAAACCTTGATCGCTCTAGCCCAAGAGGCCGAGTCCACCGAATGATCCGGCACCCCATCACGGAGTACCTGGGCCACATGGAACACCGGAGCGGCCCGGGGTGAACATCCCCACCGCCGCTGCCCAGACCAGCCGCTACCGCCTGTTGATCGCGGTCCTAATTCTGGCGGCCCACTTCTGCGTTGGGCTAAACGTCTTTGCCCTTTCTCCGGTGCTCTCACTGGTTATCGAAGATTTGGGTATCGGCCGGACCGGCGCGTCCCTGTTGGTTGCCCTGCCTTTGTTGATATCCGCGGCTTTTGGTCTGCCCGGCAGCGTGGTGGTCATGGGGTTGGGGCTGAAAAGGGCTTTTATTTTGGGATGGGCCGCTATGGGACTGCTGGCGTTTTCGGTGGTGGCGACAGGATTTTGGCCGCTTCTGGGCTTGCGCTTGGTCTACGGCCTCGGCACAGCCCTGATCCTGACGGCCGCCGGACCACTGCTGATGCAGTGGTTCAACCCAAAAGAAGTGACGATAATGAACGGCCTGGATATGGCTGGATTGAGCCTGGGCATGGCCCTGTCGGTGGGCGTCGCGGTGCCCTTGGCCGGCCTGATTGGGTGGCAGGCCATGTTAGGAGTATTTGGCGGTGTTGGGGTTTTGGGCACGGTTGCCTGGACCCTCTTGGGAGGTTCCCCTGGCTCTGAAGATGTTAAGGCCGGCGCCATAACCCTCGGCGAGATACCCAAGGTGCTGAAGAGCCGGCCTATTTTGCTGCTCTTGGCCGCCGATGCCGGAGTCCTGTTTCAATACACGGCCCTCACCAGTTGGCTTCCTTCGTTTTATTTCGAGGTCAGGGGAATGACTTTGTCTCAGGCGGGTTTCGTCACCGGATTGCTGCCTTTTGTGGGAGTGCTGGGCGTCTTGTTGGGAGGTGTGTTACCCCTGCGGGTAAATTCCCGCAGGTTCTTCCTGGTTGCACCGGGAGTTATGATCGTATTAGGAGGATTGGGTTCCTTCGGCGCTGGCAATTTCACGGTCATTTATATTTCTTTAGGTCTGGTCGGTCTAGGCTCCTGGCTTTATATACCCACTCTGCTGTCGATGTCGATGCAGATCGTCGGCAGGGTTCCCGGCCAGGTTGCAATAGTTTGGGGTTCGCTGATCACCTTTACCGGTGTTGGGATGTTCCTATCTCCGATAATGGTGGGCTTTCTACGCGATGTCTCCGGGTCGTTC
Source organism: Dehalococcoidia bacterium (assembly GCA_034428715.1). Lineage (GTDB taxonomy): Bacteria > Chloroflexota > Dehalococcoidia > Lucifugimonadales > UBA3495 > Io17-Chloro-G2. The sequence continues at coordinate 14,804 of DAOUHE010000034.1, forward strand.
TATCCCGGATTCCTCCTGTGCTCTTTGGGTGCTTGGGCGCTGCTGTTGGCGGGAATAGCGATGCCCAAAAAAGCGTTGACGCCGGTGCCGGACGAACAGGCTCAAGAGGCAGGCCAGGTGCTATAGTTAACCCCATGCGGGGTTATATAGGGTTCCCTACCCTAGAGGAAATGTCATGTTGAACCAGCCGCAGCGGCGAAGCATCTGGGGCAGGGCGCCGATCAAAACAGGGTCCGCGGAAAGGTTAAGCCGGGATATCCCACTTCCGTGGTTGCATCAGCTTGACTTATGATGGGCATCGTCTTTCCTCCCCAGCAAATACAGTGATTGCTGACCGTTGCTCGGATTGATAACTCTTTGTTGGCGGGATTAGGGGAAGCCTGATATGAGACCCCTAGTCCCCTCACCCCGGCAAAACACCTGTAGCAAGGCGTACGAGGATCATGACGCGGGCACCAGGGGTCTAACCTCCGCCTGGAAGCGCTCCATGGCTGAATCCACCCAGATGGGGTGCCTGTCCGGTTTGTAGTCTCCGGATTCGGTTCGGCTGATGGTGATGGAATTACCGTTGCGGACCTCCCAATGCTCAACATGTGAATACTGGTTTGGCTTGCCCTGATGGACAGCAGCGGTTGCAACGCACCAGGCCGTCGCCTCGGCTGCGGTGTCGAATCTCCGGTATTGCCCATTGCCGTCCGCC
>DAOUHE010000035.1:0-33090 GCA_034428715.1 Dehalococcoidia bacterium
GTCAGGGAGCGTCAAGGGCCAAAAGTCTCGTTCAAACGGCCCAATTCCCCCCAACAGGACCAATGATTCACAGACCTGAACCCTAGGTTCTGGACTTATACCCCTTTCTTCAGCAGCCTGCTAGATCAACTGTCGGAGTCCCTTGAAGTGGAACAAGACGCAATGCGGAAGGCTAAACAAACCCTTCTCATGCCTGTATTCACCATGTCGGCCTCGTTCATCATGTTGATTCTAATGATGACCGTCTTGCTTCCCCCGCTTCTGGAAACGTTTGATGACATGGGCTCGGATATTCCGGCTGTCACCAAGATCGCCATCGGATCGGTCGGCTTTATAAAAGGCAACGTGATGGGGATCATGTTGGGGGCGGCGTTCCTTTTCGGTACATTTTGGTTTGTCCGCCGTGTGCCCTCGGCAAAGGCGTGGATGCACCGCCTTCAACTGCGCATTCCCCTCATCGGACCGCTGGTTTTGGCCAAAGAGCTCTCCCGGTTTTCCCGGACAGCGGCGATGCTGCTACCTTCGGGGGTCCCATTAGCCCGGGCGTTGCCATTGGCCAATAGCGGGTGCAAAAACCTTGCATTGAGCCAGGCATTCGCCGCCGGGGAAGAAAGCCTCCTGGGAGGACACGGACTTGGTGAAGCTCTGGCGAGACCCACGATGATGTACTTCGATACACCCAGACGGTGAGGAACTCCGGCTACTTTAGCGATGCCCGGATCGCCGGGTTGGAAGGTTTGGGCATAGAAGCCGGCAGCATCATCTCCTTTAAGATCCTGACGGTGGACCTCCATCCGCCGCAAGATGCCGGCGGCCAAGCCTCATCACCCGTAGCACGGAAATAACCATTATTACTGTGTGACACCCCTTCCTGAATCACCCATTCACACCGGGGGTTCCCCCCGCCGCCGTTGACCTGGCCCACACGGTTTGGTTGGTAGGCCTACGGCGGAAATGGGTGCCAACCCCCCAATCAATAACCGCGGTGCCAACTAGAATAAATCCAAATCAGCAGGCCGCCATTTAGTTTCAAACGACACTGTAGCGGCTTCACGAAAAAGCCCCTATGGGGGCGAATCAACCCAGATCGCGGCACTGGAATGCACCGGTTGGAACGGTGTTTCCGGTTAGGAACAAAAGATTCATAAGGAGGTAGATACCATGAAAAACCTTGGAGAAAAGGAACAATCGGGGACCACGTTAGGTCAGAGAGGATTTACCCTGGTCGAGCTGCTGGTGGTGATCGGCATCATCGTCGCCTTGGCCGGGGTTACCGTTCCCCTGGTGACCAAATTCACCGGAAGCGGCAAGGACGGCGCCATGGCTGCCGAACGAGAAACCGTTCAAACAGCCATGAACGCCATGATGGCGGAACAGGACATAACCACCGTGACCGCCGTAGTAGCTCTTGCGCCTGCGGTTAACGACTGGAGCGCGGTGGGCTCGCCGGCCGGTCCCGGCGCCCTGATCCTCTACGGCGGCGTGGGCGATCAGTACCTGAAGAAAGCCCTTACCACATACTACTATTGTTGGACAGACGGTGGCCTGGTCTACCCGATGGATGACGATCCAGAGATCTCGGATGACGCGGGGCCGTGCCAAGCTCCTCCTCCGTAACCTGGACCATGCATAAGCATGAAGAACCCCTCTACAGGCCGGGCCCGCCGCACAACCTCGGCGGGCCCGGCCGTTTTCGATCAAGAGTCATCCACGATTTCCCAGGAGGCCATTGCCCGTATGCTAAAAGCGCCAGGAAAGATTTTGGCTCTTCTCCGCTTGCGGGGGTTCCCACCGCTGGAACTTGGGAATAGGGGAAATATGTTGCTGGAGACGGCCGTGGCCATCACGATTATTGGAACAGTGGGGACGGCGGTGCTGGTGGGCATTCAAACCTCCCATTCATCGGGGGAGCGCACCGAGTACCAGGCCTCGGCGGAAAATATAGGGCGAAACCAGATGGAAGACGTCTTCAATCGGGTTTACCTGCCGCCACCCGCCTCATACCCCTTGATCAGCGTCCCCAGCCTGTACACCGTGACCGCCAACGCCACGGAATACCTCACCGGCGAATCCGATGTGGAGAAAGTAACGGTTTCGGTGACCTTCGACGGGCGCAACGTCATGACTTTAGAAACCCTCAGAGCAGGCCCGTAAATGCTAGCGATCTGGTCACGCCGCGAATCCGGCCGGGGTATTGGCAATGGGTCTTTACCCAGCAATTCATCGTCGGGCTTCACGTTGATCGAGGTGGTGGTTGCCCTGGGTTTGCTCTCAATGGTGGTTGGGCTGGCGGGAAGTGAGATCTTTCAAGTCCTATCCTTCCAGCAGTACTGGCAAAACGACCTGACAGCCACGGTGGATATGCGCCGGGCCGGCAGCCGGTTTGCCGGCGATGCCCTCAATGCTGAGGATGCCAAGGATTCCCTGGACGTGAGGGTCGCCTGCCCACCCGCCGCAACGGCCTCGTCAGTGAGCCTTTCTTGGACCGACACGGCCGACGTGACCCATACCGCCGCATACAGCATTTCTGGAAGCTCTTTGGTCAGGGTCTTTGACGGCCAGCAAAACGAAATGGCGCGGCGGGTGGTGGCCGGTTCCCTGCAGGTGTCCCTATGCGGACAAATGCTCACCATGGACATGCAGGTCGAAGGGGGACGGGGCCGTATCGAGAACATACAACTTCAAACCTACGTTAGGAAATTGGTGTTGCCATGATCAGAATACGCCTCGAACAATGCCTCAGGTCACAATGTGGCGGGATCGCTTTGATTGTTGTTCTGGGCTTGATGGCCCTGAGTGTTCCCCTGGTGAGTTCGGCCCTGGGGTTGGCGTCGACGGTCAGTATAGACTCGCGCTCGAAACAGAAGATTCTACGCCATCAATATTGCGCCCTGGGCGCCGGCGAGTACCTCAATTATCTGTTGAACGGCGCGGCACGCTGGGCGCAATGGTGGGTGGATAATCCCAGCGGCCAGGAAACCTTGGACTTTTGCGGGGAGACAGTAACCCTTTCCATCAGATCTGATGATCCTTCGGAAGATTCTTTGTCGGATGACCCTTCCGCCCCACCGGAGATCCCTGCTCTTTCCGGATTCAACAACCGCAATTTACAGACCACCAAAATCATCGAACCTCTGGACCCGGGAGACCCCACCACGCGTACCTACACAATTACTGTCACGAACCGGGGTTCCAACGACAAGAGCCTAAACAAGGTACAGGACCAGCTGCCGGCGGGGTTCACGTACATTGGTCCCACCTCGGGAATGACCATTACCGATCCGGAGATTGATGGAAGGGAGCTCAAGTGGACTATACCGGCGGCGTTGCCGAAACTTGAACCTGGCGATTCGGCGTCTCTCACATTCAAAGTCAACGTACCCGCAGGGCTGCCCTCGGGAAATTACTGCAATGACGCCTGGGCAACACCGGGAGGAACCAAGACAAGGTCGGGCTATACGGCGGCAGTGGTTATCGGGAGCCCTGGCGACGACATTTGCAAGGATGAGCCTGCGGCGGCCATGGTGACCAAAACAGTTACCTCTGCCACGGACTTTGAGGTGGCGATATCATCCCCGCCGGAGTCGACGTATTCCGTAGTCATTGGTTACACCATCGAAATCAAAAATGTCGGAACGGCTCCGCTTACTATGGACGAGATACGCGACGTCCTCCCCCTGGGATTTTGCTTCGTCGACGGCAGCGCCACCCTTGACGGCAGCCCCTTCCCAAACCCGGACGTAAACATTCCCAACGGGGGCACCTCGTGCCCCGATGACGACACGAGACAGGACGCGGAATGGGACACGACTGAAGTTATATCCAGCGGCGGTTCCCGAACTCTGGTTTTTAGCGCCGAAGCCACCGTCACAGCAGGAGATTATTGGAACGACGTGTTGGTCGATTTCGATGAGATCACTCACGACGTCTATACCTGGCCCACCGCCCTGGTTGCCATACGGGATGCCTTCAGCGCGGAAGCGCTGATTGGGGATTCCAGTGAGTCCATAGGAGACTTCGAAGTCTGGGTGGGCAGCGAATCTGGCACCCTCGGTACATGGACAATCAATTAACGTAGTCCAGCTGGAATACTGGGATTGACCCGGCATCGGGCTGTAGTACAATTAACCGTGCCTGACTAAGGCGAAAACCAAAGCTCCAATCAACACCCCTTGGGGAACCTGTAGGAGGTTTCACATGTCGACTCAAGCAGAGACCCAGACCTCGGTCACGTCCCAGCCGCTGGTCAAGATCACCGAGATGGACCACATCGTTCTCCGAGTAAAGGACGTTGAGGAATCGTTGCGGTTTTATACCCAGGTCCTGGGCATGCCGGCAGAGCGGGTAGAGCAGTGGAGGGCCGGCGAGATACGCTTTCCTTCAGCGCGCATCAACGCGGATACGATCATCGATTTCTTCGGTACCGATCAGGATCCCATCGGCAGAGAAGGCATCAAGAACCAGGACCACTATTGCATGGTCATCGAAAAGACCGACATGGAGGCGCTCAAGGCCAAGTTCGAGGCCATGGGCGTGGGTATCCAAGCCGGGCCGGGCAAACGATGGGGTTCCCATGGCGACGGCATATCGTTGTACATCTACGACCCCGACGACAACGTGGTGGAGCTCCGCCACTATTAGAAACCATTCCATCTGGCGCCGGGTTCACCACCGCTCGTCCTGAGCTTGTCGAAGGACAAACCCCAGGACGTACAGCATCCCGAATAAGCTGTAAAACCTGGCGGGGTGTAAGAGTATGTGGGAGATAATCGGCGAAGGCCCCGCTATTTTGTGATGAGATAGCGAGGCCTTCGATCTTGACGCCGGTTCCAAGAACCCTTTAGCACAGCGGGCCGGGCTAGGCTTTCAGGTTAGCCGCGAAAAAATCCAGGGTCCGGGCCCAGGAAAGCTCCGACGCTTCCTGTTGGTAAGCGGTATACGTGTGATCTAAAAAGCGGTGGTCCGCTCCAGGATATACGTAAAATTCGTGGGGCTTGCCCAGGCGGGTTAGCTCTTCATCGAACCGGGCCATATCGTCCAACGAGGGATTTTGGTCTATCTCGCCAAAGTGAAACATCATGGGGCAATCGATGTTTTTGGTCAGTTCAAACGGGCTTTGAGTGGCTATACCCCAGGAATCCATGATGAACCCGCCGTAAAAGGGAACGCAGGCTTTGAAATTGGGATTGCTGACCGCCGCCAACCAGACCACCCGGCCTCCCATGCAGAATCCCGTCACCCCGATCCTTTCACTGTTGACAGACGGGTGGGATTGCAAGAACGATACGGTAGCGCCGATATCGGCCACTATCTCAGTGTCGTCCAGTAATTGCCGCCGGGTCTTTCCCGTGGCCTTTTCGATCTCCTCGGTGGTTCTATGGTACAGGTCCGGCGCCACCGCCGCGTATCCTTCCTCCGCCAGCCGGTCCACGATACTCTGGATGAATTCATCCATTCCCCCTGCCGCTTGGGCGACGACCACTGCGGGAAATGGCCCATCTCCCTGGGGCATACCCAGGTAGATCCCCATATGTGACGGGCCTACTTGTATCGTCTCCCAGGAAGCACTCATTGAAGGTATTACCTCAAATTCCCAAGTTTTGCTCGTTGGTCCAAGGTGACAAACAACGTTTCAATTCGATGTCGCGAAATGTCGTTCTTCACTCCGCTCCTTCAGAACGACATCTTTTTGAAACCATGTTGCCCGAAGCCCCTACTCTAGCATTTGGGTCCGGTACGAAGCTTCGTTAGACCACTGGGAACCCGCAGATGCTTTATACGGCGACGGCCTTATCGTAATCCAGGCTTCCCATTTGGTTCGGCGGGAAAAGCTCCCAGTCTATGAGCCAGCGATGGGTGCGCTCGAACATCTCCCTGGTATAGGGCTCAAATACTAGACGCTCGCCGGTGCCCGCGCTGCGGTGGTCGAAAAGGGAGTGATATTGCTGGGGAAGTTCCTTCAGGAAGTAATGTTGGTACAGCTCCTTGGCCACGTCGATCTCCCGCTGTGCCCTCTGCAAAGCGTTGAAATAAGCCCATAGCTGCTGGTCCGTGGCGTCGCCGTTGATCAGAAACCCGATCATAAAGGTAGTATCGACTATCTTGCGGAAACCCTGTTGCTCCAGAACGTACGACGGGGTCCCAAAGACACTGGCGGCCTTTACCCGGCGGTCCAGAGACAGTTTCATCCGGTCCAGAGGGCCCCCCACGAACTGGAGATTGATCTGGTCTCTGGGCAGGACTTTCTCCAGGCCCTGCAGTCCAGAGAAATGGCTTCCGGAATGAAAGCCAACCGCTACTTCCACGCCCGCCAAATCCTCGGGCTTCTCGATAGGAGACTCGGGCGCGACCCAGATGCCGCTGGGCGTCACCGAATAGGCGTGGCCCCACATGCGGCCGCGCTCGCTACTGGCGGCGGTGTTGACGGCCCAATGGCAGGCCGAACTTATCTCGCATGCCCGTCCAGCTTCCATGGACTCAAACGCGCCACGCTTGACCTCCGGGGGCGCGCCTTCCGACGATTGCACCGACGGGTCTTGGTGCAAGTCAGCCCGTCCCGAGGTGATGAACTCGTATTCCAGGCCCTCGTCGGCAAAGTAACCCTTCTCTTCGGCCACCCATTCCTGCAACCGGCTGTGGGGCATGATTCGGAATACCGTCATCGTCGGCGCCTCCATCTGACTAACATTTAAGAAACTATGGGGTCGATCGGCCTGGGTGTCAAGCCATCGATGTACGCGCTAGTTTCGGTAGCTTCTGGTTTTCAAGATCAGGCCGGCTCAAACATGGGCAAGGATATCTCCCCCTCTCCCTGGTCCTCCCAACGCACCTTGACCCTCATGCCGCACTGGATGTCTTTGGTTGGGTCCTGGATGCCCACGATGTTGGTCATGATCCGGAAACCCTCGTCCAGGTCCACGTAGGCCACGGCATATGCCCCCAAGTCTTTGAACGCCGGATGCCGGCTCTGCATGATGACGCTGAATGTGTAAACGGCGCCGAGTCCCTGAGACACATTCCAGGTGCTTTCCTGCGAGCCGCAGTTGGGGCAGTGGCGGCGGGGATAAAAGATGACTTCGTTGCAGCTGTTGCATGTTTGATAGGTCAACTCATGGCCTTTGGTGCCGTCCCAAAATGGTTGGGTGTCGTTTTCCGGAAAACGCGGTTGCGGTCGTAGCGGCGGCATCTGTTCTCCTCTGTTGGTTTCGATCTAAAATTTCCAGAATCGATAAAAATATTAGCGGTCTGTCGGTGGGTTCTTCGACAAGCTCAGCACGAACGGAGGGGGTCTTTACCGTTCGTGGTGAGCCTGTCGAACCATTTTTGATGGATTAATCTGCGGCCAAAATGGTCACTCCGGTGGCGTGGCGGGAACCCAATTGGCCTCCGTTGCCCACGGCCACGGCCAATTTGGGGTTGGCTACTTGCGAGGTGGATTCTCCCCTTAGCTGGCGGGCCGCCTCCATCAACAGGAATATCCCCCGGGCGCCTGGGTGGTTCGAAGAGATTCCGCCGCCGTCGGTGTTGATGGCGGGCTTGCGGGGATCGTCGTAATTGATGCGGCCATCGCTGACAAACGCTCCGCCTTCACCCTTCCGGCAAAATCCCAGGTCTTCTATCAGGCACATCACGGTGATGGTAAAAGAGTCGTAAGCCATGAGAATGTCTATCTCCGATGGCGAGACGCCGGCGTCAGCGAAGGCGATGGGTCCCGACTGGGCGCCGGCGCTGACGGTGATGTCGCCGCCGTTCTCCCGGTACTTGGTGGCCTCTCCGGTGCCGATGATCCACACCGGCTTCTTCTTGGCATTGCGGGCCATTTCAGCCGAGCATACGATCACCGCGCCGCCGCCGTCGGAGACCATGCAACATTCCAACAGATGCAGGGGATGAGCCACCGTCCGCGAGTCCAGGACGTCTTCCACGGTGATCTCGTTTACGCCGACAAACTCCAGGTCGGTCATGGCTTTCACCGCCTCGGGGTTGCGCATGGCATGGCGCCGGGTGGCCACTGAGATTGCGGCGAACTGTTCGTCGGTGGTGCCGTATTGGTGCTTATGGCGCGTCTTCACCATGGCGTAATTTCCGATTAGGGTCAGACCCCAGGGGTCTTCCATGTTGTTGAACATGCTGGCCACCCCCAGCCCAGTCCCTCCGGCGGTGCCGATGGCCCTCCGGTCCGAGTGGGAAGTGGAGCCGTAGGTGATCAACGCCACGTTGCATTTACCCGCCTCGATCATCCTCAGGGCGTGGTTAGCGTGGAACTCAAAAGACGTCCCTCCCACTGAGGTGTTATCTATTACGTTTGGTTTGAAACCGAAGTATTCCGATATGCCCAGCCCCCCGATGCCCTGGTCGCTGCCGGTGTCATAAACCGCATCGACGTCCTTCCAGGTGAAACCGGCGTCCTCCAGGGCCTTGGCGGCGCTGGCCGCCTTTATTTGCATCGCGCTGGTGCCTGGCCCGACCACCCGAAGGGGGTATTCATGGATTCCCACGATTGCCGCTGTTTTTGTCTGAGGCATAATTTATACCCGTCCTTTGGAGAAATAACTATGATTCCTGTTGTGTCGCTGGTCTTTCTTCAGACCTTGCCAGCCGCTTTGGCCAGAGCCGTTACCCCGGCAAGTTGACTTTACCGGTGTCTATGTCTAGATTTGACTGATGCGAATTGGACTCCTTTCCGATACCCACTTGCCTGCCCTTATCCGAAATCTCGGTGAGATGGGCCCCCAACCCGCCGAGTTTTTCTCCACTGTCGATTTGATAATGCATGGCGGGGACCTGACTTCAACTATCATCCTGGACTGGCTGGAACAGTTCGCGCCGGTAGTCTGTTCCACCGGAAACAACGATCCCATAACCGACTCTCGCATGAAAGACGTGCAGATCTTTGAGGCCGAAGGATGGCGCATCGGCATGATTCACAGCCTGGAACGTGAATTTCGGCCCATATCCGAACTCCAAAGATTGTTCCCCACTCCTGTGGACATCATGGTGGCGGGGCACACCCATCAGGAGCGCCTGGAATACCGGGACGACGTCGTTTTACTCAATTGCGGGAGCATCACCTTTCCCCACCACAAAGAATTGAGACTGGGCACCGTCGGTCTGCTGGAACTGGAGCCCGGCAAGCTCCACGCCGAGATAATCGCCCTAGGTGAGACCCCCGGCAGGCCCAATCCCACCAAGGCAATGGTCCTGGACATATAACACTGGGCCCGCCTCCCATATTCCGCCAACCCAGTTTAGACCGGCAACGCCGGCTCGCTGTGGTCCTGGGGCAACTCTACGTCAAAGGCATTCACGTTGAAGGCCAGCATGGTGTAATAGCCCATCCAGGTGCTGATCTCGGTTGCTCCCTGCGCTCCGTATTCTTTCATCACGGCGTCGAACGTGCTCTGGCTCACCCGGTGGTCCTGGAATGATTGCAGCACGTAGTCGGCGACCAACTGTTCATCGGGAGGCAACGGGGGCAACGGTTTCTTATCCCGCAGGGAATCTATATAGGCGTCGCTGATCCCCTCGCGCCGTGCCCCGGCGGCGTGGGCGTTCCAGATGAACAGGCAGTCCATCGACCGGGCGGTCAGGATCATTATCAGCTCTTGGAGTTTCTTGGGGATCACCGATGCTTCCCGAAGGTAGAATACTAGATGGTTGGCCCGGCGGCGCATCTCCGGGCTGTTGATCATGGCCGAACCGGGGCCGGATGCCACCACTCCGCCGCTGCCCGCGGTCTCGTGGTCGAAGGCTTCGCGCAGATTCTCAGGGACCTGATCCCGGGTGAGGATTGGCGTTCGTGCCATGGGGCTCCTCCTTTAGGTGTTATTCTCTGCGTATCATTCCAGTTGATTTCGTGGGATCTTGCAATCGTTGGATAATAGTGAACACTCATGGGAACCTGTAGCATCATACTCATCGACATAGTCCGCTGGCAAGACTGTGTTTTCCAAGCCCGGCAACCGCCGCCAGCAAAAGCCCCCCTTTCGTTTCGTAAAGGGGGTTGGGGGGATTTACCCCGTCGGAATTGCGACTCCCACCATGTGCGGTCGGTTTACCGAGCAAAGACGTGGAGGCCGGGAGGAAGGAACCGGAGCAAATCGGCCCTTTTAAAGGAGATAACGTGTCCATTCCAACAGAGATGACCCCGTTTCAGGCGGTCAACTATTATTTCGACCAGGCCTGCGACCGGCTTGGGGTGAATGACGAGATAAGGACGCTGATATGCACCCCCGACCGAGAGGTCCGGGTGGAGCTTCCCGTGCGCATGGACGACCACAGCCTTCAGGTCTTCATCGGTTACCGGATCCAGCATAACGCGGCCAGGGGCCCCTACAAGGGAGGTGTGCGCTACCATCCCGAAGCCGATGATGAAGAAGTGCGCGCCCTGGCGTCGCTGATGACCTGGAAGACCGCCCTGGTGGATATCCCCTTCGGCGGGGCCAAGGGCGGCATTCAATGCGACCCCCGCTCCATGAGCACAAACGAGCTTCAGACCATGACCCGGCGGTTCACCCGTTCCATCAGCCAGATCATCGGGGTCAACCGGGACGTCCCTGCGCCCGACGTGGGCACCAACGCCCAGACCATGGCCTGGATGATGGCGGCCTATTCCGAAGAGAACGGGTATTCCCCCGGCGTGGTCACCGGAAAACCCATGGAATTGGGCGGTTCCCCTGGCAGAAACGAAGCGACTGGCAAGGGCGTTTCTTTAATGGTAAGAGAGGCGGCCGAGGGATTTGATATACCGCTTCAAGGCGCCACGGTCGTGGTGCAGGGCTTCGGCAACGTGGGCTCTTGGACCGCCAAATACTTGGACCAGATGGGCTGCCGGATCATCGCTGTGAGCGACGTGGGCGGCGGCGTTCATAACCGCCAGGGTCTGGATCTAGGCCAACTGGAAGGTCCTCTCAATAGCGCTGGCACCGTTTTTGGTTTTTCCGGCGGAGATGCCGTGACCAACGACGAGTTGCTGGCGTTGGAATGTGATTTCCTGGTGCCGGCAGCTCTGGGAGGGGCCATCCACGGCGGCAACGCTTCAACCGTCAACGCGAAGCTGGTGGTGGAAGGCGCCAACCACCCTGTCACTCCCGGCGCCGAAGCCGTGCTGACCCAGAAAGGTATACCCTGCCTGCCAGACCTGCTGGTGAACGCCGGCGGGGTCACCGTGTCCTACTTCGAATGGGCCCAGAACATCCAGCGTTTCCCATGGGACCAGGAGCGGGTCAACAACTCTCTGGAAGATATCCTGGTGCGAGCCTACTGCGCCGTTGAATCAAAGGCCAAAGCCGAGAACATCACTTTCAGGGAGTCTGCCTTCGCTATCGCCGTGGACCGGGTGGTAAAGGCGGTGGAGTTGCAGGGATTGCCGTGATGAAATGTTAAAAACTTTCGGGGTCTACAAAACCCCCGCCTCTGTCAGGTAGGCTAACTCGGCCAGTTGCAGGCCCAGTTCCCGGCAAAACACCTCCTGGTTATGCTCGCCAACCAGCGGCGCCCGGCGGGAGATGCGCCAGGGTGAGCCGTTATAGATGCCCGCCGGGCCCGGGTATTTGAAACTGCGTCCCAATTCGGGGTGTTCCACCTCGGACCAGAATCCCCGGTCGTTCAAGTGGCCGTCATCCACCAGTTCATCGGGGGTGCGGATGGCGCCCCAGTTGAATCCCCGCTCCTGGCCCCCATTGGCGGCCTCGTCCCTGGTCAGATTGGCTATGAACCGGGTGGCGACGTCGTTTATGTGGGAACGTTCCTCGCGGAGCACGTCCGGGTTCGAATACCGTTCGTCGGTCAGGTCCTCGGCCACGCCCAGGGAGTCCATCCATTCCACCAGGGCCTTGAATTCCCGCGCCGTGAGCCGGGACGCGGCGGCGTTGACGTATTTGCCGTCCTTGCACCGGATCTGGGGCTGGTCGGTGAATGCCGGGGCGGCGTGGCGTCCCGTTTGACGCCTGACCACCTGGCCGGTGTAGACGTAGGTGGCGATATGCATCTCGGTGGTCAGCGCGCAGGCGTCGTGCACCGATGAATCGATGTATTGGCCGTTTCCAGAATTGGTGCGGTAATAGAGGGCGGCCATGATGGCCATGTAAGCGTAGTGGCTGCCAATATGCCAGGCGTTGCCTCCTCCGGGAGCTATAGGAACCGAGCCGGGCACGTCCTCCTCGTCATAGCCACAACACCCCATTTGACCTCCCGCGGCCAGATGGATCAGATCGCTGGTGGCGTAGTCCTTCCACGGCCCCGTTTGCCCAAAGGGCGTCAGCGAGCAAACGATCAAGCCGGGATTTGACCCTTTGATGTCTTCATAACCCATTCCCAAACACTCCAGGTAACCCGGAGGAAGGGTTTCCAAAATGACATCGGCGGTGTTGGCCAGGCGGCGGAACAATTCCTGCCCATCCTGGGTTTCCAGGTTGATGGTCACCCCTCGCTTTGACGTGTTGTAGTGCCAAAAGGAGAGGCTGCGGTCCCGGTGGGGAAGGTCGTCCAGGAAGGGGCCCACGTTGCGGGTGGTCTCGCCACCGGGAGGCTCGATCTTGATGACATCGGCCCCCAGATCAGCCATGAGCTTCCCGCAGAACTGCCCTTTCTCGTCGGACAATTCCAACACCCGTAACCCAGCCAGCGGTCCCGGCGAGCCACCGGAGCCGCCGGTATCAGATGCCTGCGCACGGGATGGCAACTGGGTTTCGGAGTTCATCTGGGACCGATTTTTGACGGCTTCAGCCAGCGGTTTGGCAATCATGTCACCCATATAAGGGAACCGGTCTCTGGTTAGCGGCCATAATGAACCGTCGGCGTAGCCGTCCACCAACGCCTGGTGGTCTATTCCCAGCAGGCCCTCTATGATCTCCTGGTTGTGCTCGCCCATCAGGGGCGACGGCCGGTGGTTGAAGGCGGGCGTTTCCGACATCTTGAAAGGGGCGTTTTGGAACTTGCGCATCCCCAGCACGGCATGGTCCATTTCCCGGTACAGCTCCCGGTGGCGAAGCTGTGGGTCGTGCTCCACCCGGTCTTCGCTGCTCTGAACCGGCATGGCGCGCGCCCCAGCCGCTTGGCAAATCTCCATCAACTCGTACTTTTCCAGGGTCTGGGTCCAAGCCTCTATGCTCTGGTCCAACTCTTCCTGATGCTCCAACCGGCCCGCCAACGTGGCAAACTTGGAAGTTTGAGCCCATTCTGGCATGCCCATAACCATCACCAGGCACTGCCATTCCTCTTCGTTGAAGCAGGCAATGGCGCACCAGTCATTGTAGCCGCCGCCCTTGGTGCGATAAGCGTTGTGGGGGGCGGTGATGGGGCCACGATAGTTGTTGACCAGAGGGGTGCCCGGCCAATGGGCCCGGTTGCCCGAAGGATACCCCTCCCGGATGGAAGGGCGGTTATTGACGGTGACGTCCAGCAAGGCAGGTCCGTTTAGAGTGACGCCGATCATCATCTGGGAAAGATCCACGTGCTGGCCAAGGCCCGTCATGTTTCGGCGGTAGAGCGACGTAAGGATGGAAAAGGCGATGTACATCCCACCGGTGTCGTCCAGGTATGACCAACCCCATCCCGCCGGTTGTTCCCCCGGCAGACCGGATAGAAATGTCATACCAGAGAAAGCCTGGGCTATGGGGCCGGCAGTGGTATAGCCCTTGTGCCGGCCGGTGTGGCCGAATCCCGACTGGGAAAGGTAGATGATGTCCGGGTTCAGCCGGCACATCTCCTCATATCCCAATCCCCAACGGTCCAAGACCGTGGCGCTGAAATTCTCCACCACAACGTCGGACTTGGCCACCAAGCCTTTGACCACCTCCAAGCCCAAGGGGCTTCGCACGTTGGCCGTCACGCTTTTCTTGTTGGCGTTGGTGTCGTTGAAGTTGGCCGAGGAATTCAGACTTGGTTCAATGCCCGGCAGCGTGACTCCGCTGGACCGGCCTCTTTCGTTTTCGGGCCACTCGACCTTGATGACCTCGGCGCCCAAAGCCCCCAGCCAACGGGTGGCCCAGGGCCCGGCCCTGACCCAGGTCAAATCGAGCACCCGAACCCCTTTCAGGGCCTGGGGCATGTCGGTGATATCGAGCTGGGATGGAGCCATAACGTCCTCCGAATGGATACAGGCCAAAGTCTGAGCGTATATCCATTTGCCTCTATTGATTTGATGCTTGCGAACGTGTTCCTTCCATGTTCGGAAGCCTTAGACATGCATGACTATATATCATTACAAGCGAGGGTACTAATGGCGAAGGGGAGTTCGGGTCCATCCCGAATCCAGGCCTAGGACTTTGTAGCGGCCCCACCTGGGGCAAAAGTATCAACAACGAACCGGGCGCTAACCGAGCTTGGCTTGCACCTTCTCCCAAGAACGAGGCGGAAGATTTCGTTCCGCGGTTTTCAGGGCGAACGCGGCAAACTCGGCGGGAGCGTTGGCTTTGATATTTCCCAGAATGGGAGCGATCTCTTCGGCGCTGTAGGTGGAACAGAACTCCGTCAGGAAATCCGCCATCACGTCCTGCGGCACGCTGGCGACGATCTCCATCTCAATTCCCACCAGCTCCTCATCGGTGAAATTGTCCCACAGCACCTGCTGCAACACCGTTTCCTCCCGGTGCAAATGCCCAAGATAGACGCCGATGTAGGAGTTCAATTTTTCGTGTAGTTCGATTCCCAACCCAACTCTATCGGCCCCGCGGGCGCCCAGGATTTGCCTGGCTATACCCTGGACTTCATCGGATAAGTCGATATCCTCGTCGTGGTCTTCGACGAATTTTTCCGTGATGCCCGGGATTCTGCTCTCGGCCGGCGGGTGAACGAACCTATCCTCGTTCTCACGGTGTTCCCGGAGCAGCGAGATCATCCGGTCCACAGCCTCCAAAACCTCATCAACGTCGGCGTCGTCGCCAAAGTCGGCCAATCCCACCTTGAGAGACGTGGAAAACAAAAGGTTGCGCATCGCTTTGTGCATAGGCCGGTAGATAGAATACCTGGGGGTCGTCAAATCGCTCTCCACACAGGGACATCATTAACCCAATCGGTATACAGGCCAGAGTTGGATCCACAAACCAGAATAATTCCCAGGATCAACGGAAACCATAGGATGCGTCGAAACTATAAGAGGGATTCTTGAACGCGTCAACCGCACCGTATCGATAACGGGCCGAAGTTAATTACTGCCCAACCATTATGTCTGGCTCAGCTTCTGAACCATTTCCGGCGTGATCTGCTCGGAATCTGAGATCGAACCGACGAAGCGGCCTTCCAACTCTATTTCCGCCCTGGCTGGACCGTTGCCAGACTCTTGGCGAAACCGCAACACGATGTCCCCGTGTTCCAGTTGGGTCAACGCGGCCCTGGCCAGCGCCCGCACCTCTGGGCTTCCCGGCTCACCGGCGACGGTCACCACCAATGGCAATGCCAGCAGCCGGCCCAGGGCGTGGCCAAAACCGGCGGCAAATGCCCCGAACTGGCGGTGGGCATTGGGAAAACTTTTCATGGCCCAAACGGCGTTCTCCCGTTGGCTTATTTCTCCGCTCAGGTCCGCCAACCGGACGAAAAATGCAGCTGCCAGGGCGTTCTGAGTGAGCACGGGAATCGGAATCTGCAGGCTGGCCGGGCCTGTCTGGCTAATGTCGAGGAAGCCTCTCTGGGGGGCGCGGTGGACTTGCACGATCTGGGCCGCCAGTTCATTGGCCCGGCCTAAATAAATCTCTTGGTCAAGCACGGCAAAGGCGTCGAGAAACGCGGTGCCTGCGGCCACGGTGTCGGTGAGCATCCCGGGCGCGTGAGGCTGGCCGTCGCTGTAGTGAAACATGCCGCCTTCGGGGGTACGGAGGCCGCTCCACAGCGATTCCAATACCTGCCGCGCCCTCTCCAGGCAGTCTTCCCTGCCCAGGACCCACCAGGCGTCCAGGTATGCCGAAGCGGCCCGGGCGTTGGCGTCGCTGTAAATGTATTCGTCGATCACCGAGATCATCGGATTCGGCTGGGAAGGATCAACCGGGTTGGCGAACTCCCGCACGTAGTCCTGGCAGCCGTGGAAGGCCTGCTTGGATTCGTCCCAGAGGGTGGAATTCATGTACGCGATAAGACCGGCGGCCGGCTCCCGATGCACGGCATCTCCGGTGAGCAGGTAGGTGCGGAGAAAGTTTCTTAAAAGGCTTGCCTGGTCGTCCAGCAGCTTTTCTGGGTGGGGCTCGTTCCAGTCGGGTTGGGAGGAGTAACGAAAGAAACCGCTGTCTTTGCCGTCGAACGTCGCGCTGCGGCGCATCTTGTCCAGGGTGAAAGCAACATGATCCAGGTAGCTTTCCTCCCCGGTGGCTTCATAGAGGTAGAGAAAGAATTCGTTGGCCTCGGTGTGCAGGAACTTGAACTGGGTTCCGTACCCGCCGTTGTCCAGGTCCGCCAGGCCTTCCACCATTCCGGCTATCTCGGCCAAAAGTGGAGGTCCCAAGGGCGCGCTGTCGTCGTCCTCTTTATGCCCGCCCAAACCGCCGTGGACCGGAGAGGCCGAATCGAGAAGCGCCTCCTTATCTTCTTGGTACAGGTTCACCGTCTTGGCCAGGATATTGGCGAAGGGGTCCACGTCCATGTAGTTGACGGTGAAGAGTTGTCCGCCTTGGGGAGTCAGGAAAACGATGGTGGGCCATCCGTTCTGGTTGTAGCGCAGGTCGATATCAGGCCGCTGGGACTCTTCCACGCGAATAGGGACGAAGAACCCGTTTAGCAGGGCAATGACATCGTCGTCGGAAAGCGCATTCTCGTCCATGCGCTGGCAGAAGCCGCACCAAAAGGCGGTGATGAACAGGACCACCAGTTTGCCCTGCTGCTGGGCCTCCTGGAAAGCCTCTGGGCCCCATTCCCGCCAGTTGACCAGGTTCGCCCGGTTGGGACGCACGGAGAAGCGGAACATCGTGGGTCTCCTCGCTTGTGACTACCCTTGCGAGCCGCCCGCTTCGCTTTTCAAGGCCTCTAAAGCCTGCAGCACCGTCTTGCGGCGCAACTCCTTTTCTTCCTCGGCCGGCAGGTCCGCGTTGCCCAATACGTGGACGATGCCCTGGCCTTGGACCACCCGGTTGGAGCCCACCATCTTGGCCACGGGCACCACCGAGGTCACCTGACACACTGGAATGCCCGCCTTTTCCAACTCCGTCGCTATCGCAGCGCCGCTGCGAGTGGATGTGCCTCAAGTCGATGTCAAGATTACGGCGTCCACTCCCTGGTCTTTCAGGTTTTGGGCTATCTCCCGTCCCAACCGGCGGCTGTTGGCCAGAGGATTGGCCAGGCCGGAGGTGGCAATGAACTGGCTGTGGACCTCTCCCACCACGTTGGCCTGCTCCAATTCCCGCAACACGTCCAAGGGCACCAGCCGGTCGGGGTCTTCTTCCACGTACCGCGTGTCGTAGCCACGGTGGGAAATCTCGTAGTCCTCACCCTTGAGGTCCGACGCCCCGGAAATGTCATAAGAGCCCCAGTTGGTGGCGGCATAGGCTGAGATTTGGTCCGGGTTGCCCTTCGGAACCAGTCCGCCATCGGTGACAATGGCCACCTTGGCTTTAGACATGTCAAGCACGGCTGGGGGCGCGGGCGTGGCGGTAAAGGTCGGCGCGGGTAGTTCCGATTCAAAGGCTTCTCCGGCAGTTTTGGCGAAGAGCATTTCCACCAGCCGCTGGGCGGACGTCTGCTCCACGAACGCATCGCGAAGGATGCCCCTAGGGATGTAACCTTCTTCGGCCGGAAGGCCGATCTCTTCACCGCGGGCTAGTTTCAGGGCGATTGCCGCCATGTTTTCCAAGACATCCCGCATCGCCGACGCATTCTGTCCCGAGTCAACTATGTATATATCTTGGCGGTACAGGTCCACGCCGGGGTTTTCCAAGGCCATCCCGGTAACCACCGGAATCTCCAGCTCCGCCGAAACCGCCGAGCAGACAGCCCCGGCCGCCACACCGTACCGGCCCGCTTCGAAGCAGGGACCGGCCACAAACAGTTCTGCGTTGGCATCACTGGTCTCTCGCAGGATGAATTCGGTCAACCCGTCCAGGTTCTCCGCGGCGTAGTTGTCGCCGCAGACGATGGTCCGCACCATATGAGCGCCTTCCCCCAACACCTGCTCCAATAGCCTTCCCGGCCCAACTGCGCCATCTTTGGTCAGGGGTGCGGCGCCGGCTTCTTCTTCGCCGCCCAGGCCGCCAAAGAACTGGTTCAGAAAATGTACTACCCGCATCTGGTCTACCTCCCCAGCGATTTTCCTGGTTTGATTTGCCTGCCTTCGCCCTTACCTACACGCCGATTCCATCGTGGGCATCCCTCTCCCAGTGGGCGAGGGACCGAGGGTGAGGGCGTCGCTCAATGCACGAAAGACCGAAGCCGGGATGCTCCCTGCTGACTGGTAACGCCGCACAGGTTGCCCGATTGAAGATGCATCGGCGCGCCAAGGGCCTCGGCCAGTTCACCATTGCCGGCGATCACCTTGGACGACGCGGTGACCTCCCAACCGGTATCGCTTCCCCCGACGTAAATTATGGCGTCCACTTCTTGGTAATTGAAGAGTAGGGCCGATTCGGCCCGCCGGTCGCGAGACATGTCAGAGACCTGGACCACCGTCCGGATGCCCAGTTTTTCGCAATTCAGGGCCGTCAACGACATGTCTGCGTGGGGTGCGCCCCCTCCATACTTAGTCAAGACAACGCCATCGGCGGCAAAATTCCACTTGGCCTGCTGGGCCGCCATCATGCTGTTGCGCTCCCGTTGCAGGTTGTCGGAAGCGGCCATGGTGGCGATGCTGCCCACCAGGTTGATCTTCCCCTCGTTGTGCCAGCGGTAAAGCTCGCTGATGATGGGATGGTTCTGGTAATGGTAGGTTTCGGTCCCCATGCCCTGGTATCCGGCGATGATTGCGCCATCCAGCCATTCGTTGGGATGAAGAACCGTGGGCACCATTCCGGCCGTGTTGTCACCGTAAAAGATTCGCTCATCCACCTCGGCCACCCTTTGCCGGGAATGTATCTGGCCGATGTAGGCGAAGCGGGGCAAGCCTTGTCTTTCGGTATCCGCCGGACCGCCGGATTCCAATACCTCCGTCTCCGCCGGCGTTTGGTCTACAGCCGGCTGAGCCAGGTATACTGCTGTTTTGAGCGCCGCCAACCGCTGGGCGTTCAAAACGCTATGCCGCTCGAGCCCCTCGACTGAGTGGGGGACGATCACCAAATGCTGTAGCCAGGAGTAGGGAGACCGTTCGCCGGCCAGGCCGGTCATCTCCAACACCTTGCCACCCAGCACGGAAGCGCCTTCGTCCACCGCCGTGACCGCCGCCCCCCTTAACACGTGGGTGGTGCCAGAACCGGCCACCGCCATTGGGCCCACGACCCCCGGAAAATCCGAGCCAGATCCAGCTTCCTTGGCGCGGGGTTCCACGATGTCCAAAACCACCCCGATGCGGCACTCTTCTCCCGAAGAAGCTATCTCGATATCAACTCCCCGAAGGCGTGGGTCCTCCAGGATGAGTTGTCTCAACTCCTCAACATCAACCGTGAGAGTCGTTCCCTCCAACCGGGTCGTGCCTCCTATTAAGATGGCGTTTACCGGGTGAATAGCTAAAGTTAAACGCATTTTTCCCTCGGTCGGTCGGCTTCCCCCAGCTAGATTCGTGGGGTGAATTTGATACATGATGCAACTGGCGTACGGATTTGGCAAGCCCTGGAGCCCTCAACCAGCCCGCGATTCGATCGATGGCATCCCTTGCCTACCGGGAAAGTGAACGAGGGTGAGGGCGAAAGCGTTTGAACTGGCCAACACCCGCTGATATACTCGTTTTGCTATTATGCCCGTTGATAAGCCGTCTAATGACCCGGTGATCCGGGGCGTCCGGTACTTTCTGGCCCATACCCCGGGTATGGTGCAACACGGGTCCAAACCTTCCAGAGACCTGGTGTCTGACCCCGGCCTTTCCACTGCATTGGCTTCCCACCTGCGCTCTTACCAGCAAGCCGCCGCATACCTTCCCAACCGGGCTTTCCTCGGCGAAATCTACCCGCCTGACCTGGCGCAACGTCCCAGGCCTTGGTTCTCTAAAGAGGGAAAGTCCACGCGGTGGATGCCCCACGGCGAATTGATGCCCGAAGAAGAGTTTTACGGACTGATAAAGATGTGCGACGTATTTGACCTGGTCTGGTTGGAAGAAGGTTTTGCCAAAGAGGCGGCCGCGGCGCTGGCGGAACACCCGCTGGTGGCCTCGTCTGAAGTCCAACCGCTGGGAGAAGGCCGGCCCTACTCTGAGATCGAGGCCAGGACCTCCGATGATGGTAGAGCTTTGCCCCTCGCGCTTCGGGATGGACGAGTGATCGGCTGTATCAGCCAGGCCCACGACCAAGACGCCTCCCTGACCCCCGACGTTCTGCTGGAGAACCTGGCTTGCAAGGCCAGCGCGGCCATGGCGCTGCGGACCCTGTTGGATCAGACAGACACCGCCCCTGAGTCCATCGATTACATCATCAACTGCGGTGAAGAGGCCGTCGGCGAGAGATACCAACGGGGCGGCGGCAACCTGGCCAAGGCGGTGGGAGAGATGTGCGGCTGCGTGTCGGCGACGGGCGCCGACGTAAAGGCATTTTGCTGTGGTCCCATCCATGCCCTGATGATGGCGTCCGCCCTGGTCAACGCCGGTTTGTTCCGCCGGGTGGCGGTGGTGGCGGGGTGTTCAATGGCCAAGCTGGGCATGAAATACCAAGGCCATTTGGATCACGATCAACCTATTCTTGAGGACGTTTTGGCAGGCGTAGCCATGCTGGTGGAACCGGATGATGGGATTTCGCCCAAGATCCGGCTGGATTCCGTGGGACGCCACACCGTGGGTTCAGGCTCTTCACAGCAGGCCATCTACCAATGCCTGGTCGCCGAGCCGCTGGACCGCATGGGGTTGAGCTTTAAAGACGTGGACAAATACGCCACCGAGCTCCACAACCCCGAGGTGACCGAACCCGCCGGCAGCGGCGACGTCCCGCTACTCAATTACCGCCTGATTGCCGCCCTGGCCACGGTGAAAAAAGAGATCGCCCGGGAGGACATTCCCCGCTTCGTAGAGGCCCATGGAATGCCCGGATTCTCACCCACCCAGGGTCACATCGCCTCGGCCATTCCGTTTCTGGGCCACGCGTTCGACCGCATTATTGCGGGCGAGATGCAGCGGGCAATGTTCCTCGCCAAAGGCAGCCTTTTCTTGGGCCGCATGACCCAGCTATCCGACGGGATGTCTTTCATGCTGGAAAACAACCGATAATGGCATTTACTGTATCATTGGCGAAGAGGCAAGGGGTGAAAAAATGGACCTGAAAAACAAGAAGATAATCGCCCTTGGTGAAAGGGACGGGATTCAAGGCAGCGCTATCGCCAGGTGCGCCGAGAGCGCCGGCGCCAAAGTCGTACTGGAGGTCACCCACTGTTTCGTTTGAACCTCGGCCGGCGCCCTTGACCTGGACGGTCAAGAAGAGATCAAGCGGATAACGGACCAGATGGGCACCGAGGACATGGTGGTGCTCCTGGGCACTCCAAACGCCGAGAGCAGTAAGTTATACGGGCTTACCGTTACCGATGGCGACCCCGCCTGGGCCGGGGTTTTGGCGGGGGTGAGCCTTCAACTCCCGGTCTACCACATCATGGAGCCGGAGATAAAATCCCAGGTGGATTCCCAGGTCTACGAAGAGCAGGTGGGCCTGACCGAGATGGTCCTGGAAACCGGCGAAATCATCGAAACCCTGCAACAGGTAAGGGGTTCCCAGGACTAGCGGCCCCTTAGTTCGTGACTTCGCCTCCCATTCCATCTTTGTGGAAACTTTACCCCCCGGCTTTAAAAGCCGGGGGGTATTCTCATATCCAAGTGGAGTAAGGTTCGAGGGTCGAACGATACCTGAATCACGGGCTGGCGGTGTTGGTGGCTGTTGGCTGGCCAGGACAACCGGCGGCTCAGATGCCAAGCCATCCGCCACCATCGTAGGACTCGGCGGTAGAGTTCTTCGCATTATCCATTAAGGCGCCCCGGACCTGCCTGATGGTGTGCCGCGCCGTCCCAGCCACACTCCTGCCAGAACCAATCCGGCCAACAGCAGGACCACTAGTCCTCCGGCGGTTCCGGCTGCCACTAGGACTGGCCATGATTGTTCATTTGCCGGCTTGTCCTGGGGCGTTATTGGTGTAGTCTCGATGGCTCCATCCCCCGGCGTGTCCTGGTCAGGTATTGGCGTGGCCTCGATGCCGCCATCCCCGGGAGTCTCAACATCCTTGGGAGGGTTCTCATCCCCAGATGTGGGATCGCCGCCACCACCGAGCAAACGCTTAAAGATGGATGGCTGGCCCTCGCATTCGTAGACTCCTGTTAGCTCAGACAAATCATGGATGTTAGAAACGTCCTTGCGCTGAGGGTCGTAATCAAAGACCGGATCAACGGTCATCTCCTCTGGAGAGATCACCGTATTTAGGCGGGTAACATAGGCGTAGCTCCTCCTCAGATCCCTGAGCAATGGGTGGCTGACCGCCAATTCTCGAGCCGGCGCGGCGTACTCGGTGATAAAAGCCTGCCCACCGTACTCGTTGGCGCGGTTCCCCATGATCTGGCGATAATCACTCCCACCGAACGCTGTGAATCTCAGCTCTCGATCGTCGATGGTCATCTCCGCGTAGTTTACGGGTACCGCCTGCCGGTCCGCGTAGAACCAGACCATTACGGCCATGTCTTGATTAGCGGCCACTGCTGTCAGCCGGAGAGGAATCATCGGCCTGGCAGACGGGTAGGTGAGTTTCACCGGCTGCACGTCCTGAGCGCTTTCGTCGGGGAGCAACCGCATGGCCAGGAAAACGAATCCCTCTTGGACATAGACATCTGTCAGGGGTTCCATTTCCACTGTCACCTGATAATTGTTCTCCCGCAGCCAGTCGACCAAGGCATCCGGGTCCTCGGAACCGATAACGTCGAACCCATATGGGCCAACCTCGCCGCTGGAAAAAATCTGCACATCCGCGCTTTCGGCCATGGCTGCCAAAGGCATCGCCCGCAACCGGTTGGTGGCGCACGCGGGCATCGGGGGCGGTATAAAGACCGGGTCGGTGGCGACTTCCAACTCCGTGAAGGCGGCCATAGCATCCTCTGGAACCTCGATGTCCTCCGGCCCGATGGGGTGAGGTATCGGTAGGATCCAGGAGAAATCTTTGGCCGAGCCGGTGTACTGGATTTGGATGTAGGCGGAAACCGTCCCGTCTTTATTTTGGGTGAAGATTATACGTTCCGCGTTCTGGTCGACGGGTGAGTTTATACAAAAGAACCCACCGCAGGCCGACACCGGGTCCAGGGTGGCCAGGCTACCCGTGGTAAACACAATGACAACCACCACTACCGCAATCCAGAGTCTCTTATTCATCTGTAGCTCTCCTGTCCCAAGAAGAATCCCTTTTCTATGTGACGATTTAGCTGCCGGAAATGTTCCCGAGCGTTCGAAAGGCTGGTTGGGAAGCCTGCCTGATACCGCTGTCCTGTCCATCGATACCGAGGTATATCCCAGGAAATCTTACGAGTCGGATGGCGACGCCCGTTCCAGCTACTTCAACTACTTCAGCGGCCTGGAAACCATGTTCCAGGTGAGCTAACGCAGCATCGGAAGGTCACGTGTGCCGGAGAATCAGCAGTTAGGGAGACCCTCGTTTATCGGGGGAGGCGCAAGGGGTGGAACATGCAACCACTGCAATTACCCAGCGGAGCAGGTGCGGCTTGCAGGTGCCTTCACGAAGTTTCCGTGACGGTCAAAGTCAATGTATAGGCGGGCGGTTTTGGGGCTGTGGTCCGGGGATACGGGTCCAACGCCGCAGCTTCAATCAGATACGAGCCGGACGCGCCCGATACCAAGCCGGCATCGGTCTCATTGTTTCCAACTTCCAATGTTATTTCTTGGAACCCCGGCACTTGAGCATCGAACCGCAGGGCGATCTTCACCCTGGCACGGCCCTCCCAGACGCAGACAACGTCCAGGGGATATCGGGAATCCTCCACAACCTCCAGGAATTCCACCCAGGGGCCATCGGTTCCTAACTTCGCGGTCTGGCCCGCCATTAGTTGAAACTTCCGGCCTAAGGAAGCGTCGGCTTGGACTTGAGCGGACGCCGGCGTCGCGAGGACCGGCGTCTTGGATGGAGGCGGTGGCGTTTGCGAAGGCTCTGGCGCGGCCGTCGGGATCTGAACCGTGGGAGTAGGGCCGGGAACTGTTGCGGTGACCGTCGATGGAATCGGCGTCGTGGTGGGTGCCGGCCTTGAGGTGGGCGACGGCGTGTTAGGCGCTGCTGCGCCTCCACAGCCCGAGAGCAAGCTCATGCACAAAATTGCAAGGACCAACAAAGGTGTCTGATATCGCATCGATCGATCAACCCGATGTACGGGTGGCGGCCCCACCCCAGATGCTTCGCCGCTGCGGCTGGATCAGCAGGACATTGGCTGTCGAGGGAATGGATGTTTGCCGGATTTGGCTAATCTGAGACCGCCATCAGGTGGTCTAAAGCCGCAAGTTCGGGGGTATCTGGATTGCCCGCCTCCCAGCCCTTGGTGGCTTGGCTGAAACTGGATTTCGCCTCGGCCGTTTGACCCTGCGCCGACTGAACCCGGCCCATCCAGAAAGTGTCGCGGACCGAGTCCCTCTGGTTCAGCCGGGTTCGCAGCATGTGCTCCGCCTTTTCGCATTGGCCGGCTCTGATGTATGCCTCCAACATGGTGTCCTCGAAGACTTCGCGTTGCGCGTGGCTGCCGCCAACGCGGACCAGACTGGGGAACACCGGCTCGAAAAAGGCTACCGCTTCGGTATACCTCTCCTGGGCAAACGCTTCAATGCCATTGACCAGAGGCAGCACGATCTCCTTGGCGAACGAGTTGCCATCCTCGGCGGCTTTACGTAACCGGTCCGTCATTTTGGCCATGGCCTCGTGGTCGCCGCCTGCGGCGAAGGCCAGGGCGGCATGGGCGTCCCGGAAAGCGGCTCCAGGCCGTTCGGCTGCCGGCGCGGCAATCGTGAGTACTTCCTCCCAGGGTTTGGGCGGTGGAGCTCCGCAATATAGCTGCAACCGCCACAGCAGAGACGCGCTGTCATTCAACGTGGACATACTCTTGGCCACCACCGACGGCCGAATGAAGTTCTCGTATCGCTCCAGGGTTTCTTGATACTTACCCTGGGCCAGTTCGAACAACGCCAGGTGCCAAGAGAGGTGTACAAAGGAAGTGGCGGGCGCGTCGAATGCCTGGAGCCAGGCGCCCAGAAAACCCTCGCCGCTGGCGGCGTCACCCCGTTCAAAATGCACGTGGGTCATCGAGTGGCACGCCACCGCGTTTATCGGATTCATATCCAATGAACGTTGGGCCAGGTCCATCGCCGCATCCAACTGGCCGGTCTCATGATGGGCAAACGCGTATTCCGCCAGGAAGGCCCAATCGTCCGAGCAATGAGCCTCAACCCCCTGGAGAAGCGCTAAATACTCAGGAGGGAAGTTGGGTGAGCCCGCGCCGCTGCATCCCAGCATGTATAGCCGGTGGGCCAGCCGCAGCAGCAGCCCATCCCGCGGGAAATCGGCGAGATGCTCTTTGATCAGGGTGATGGATTCCCGGCCTTGTCCCTTTATCCAACGGCTGATGGCCTCGATCTGCTGGCGCTCTCTTCGAGTCGCCCCAGAGGCCAAGGCAAGGGCTTGGCCGACGGTTTTCTTGGCATCCTCGGGGCGGGCCCTTTGCTGATACCAAAATGCCAGACAGCCGTGGGCCATAGCGAACCCTTCGTCCAGCTCGATCGCCTCCTGGAGCTTTAGCTCCGGGCCGTGGTTCTGGGACAGCAGCCTGTCTATGCCCTCCTGAAAACACTCGGCGGCGCCTGTCGAACTCGTGCTGAGGTTCATTCCGAAGCGGTCCTGCATTTTGGCCTCCGTCAGGTTGGGATCAGCGCAGCAATTCGGCTGTTGGCGAGGGTATACTGGGGGTTGGTGACGCCCGGAAAGTACGCGGGCTTCTTATGGTAGCCTTAGCCTATAACACTGACCGATCTGATTTCCAGCAGATTATCTATTAATATCGGCCGGTCCGCGATGCCTTCTCTTAAGGCAAGTGCCAAGCCTCGGAACAGGCCGGAGCACGGAATCATCAAGTAAAATCATAACACGGTGTTGTGATTCTACATGGTTGAGCTCGCTGGGGAGCTACAGGATTGATATGTAAGACCACGTGACCCCGAGGCCCGGACCAATGTTTTTGGGCGGGAAATGGTCTGGTGCGCCGATTTCGCCCTGGGTGTAAAATCAGGGGCGTTATCCCATGGACTGTTTCGAAACCCTCTTTATCACAGAATGGGCCCCATGATCGGGCGTTTGAGCCAGAGGATTGGAGGAGTTGGAAGATGGTTGAAGAAAAACAGCGTGTTTCCACGGCGGCGGCGCCGGTATCTGGAAGCGGTCCGGGAACGTTGACCCAGGAGAGCCTGGACGGATTCAAGAAGAGTTTTGGCGGCGACACCACAAAACGTCTGATGCAAAACGTGGTGACACAGCGCGACGTCAACGAGGTCGCTCTGAACCGTTCCATCGTGACCGAGGCTCCCCATACCTTTTCCACCTTGCTGGACGATTGGGCGGTAACCAACCAGGCCCGGAGCGGCCGCTGCTGGATGTTCGCGGGGCTCAATGTGTGCCGGGTGGACACCCGGAAGCTGTTGAACCTGAAAGACTTCGAATTCAGCCAGAACTACGTCATGTTTTGGGACAAGCTGGAACGGGCGAATTACGTCCTTGAAGCGGTCGTCGAAACCGCCGATAGACCGTTGGACGACCGAACGGTTTCATGGCTGCTGTCCCGGCCGATGCAGGATGGTGGCCAGTGGGAGATGTTCACCGGGTTGGTGAAAAAACACGGGGTGGTCCCCAAGTCGGCCATGACGGAGACCGAAAGCTCAAGCAATACCGCCCGCATGAACGCCAACCTTAATTACCAGATGCGCCAGGGCGCCAAGAAGATAAGAGACGCCTACGCCAACGAGGCGGGCCTGGACGAACTGAGGGGCATCAAAAATGATGTCTTGCAGGTCATCTACCACATCTTATGCATCCACCTGGGCACCCCTCCGGCGGTGGTGGACTGGCAGTGGAAGGACAAAGACGGCGATTTCACCCGGGACGGGGTGATGACGCCGCAAGAATTTGCCCAAAAATATATAACCACACCCCTGGACGACTACGTTTGCCTGGTCAACGACCCCAGGGAATCCAGCCCCATGGGCCGCACCTTTACCGTTGAGTACCTGGGCAACATTGTCGATGGTCCCCAGATCAAGTACCTCAACGTGGACGTCCAGGTCATGAAGGACATAGCCCAGAAGATGTTGGAGGATGGCAAGCCGGTTTGGATGGGATGCGATACGGGCAAACAGATGCACCGCGATCTGGGCATTTGGGATTCGGACCTCTTCGACTATGCCGGCGTGTATGGGACCGAATTCGATTTGGATAAGGCCGCCCGGCTGGACTACCATCAGACCAGTATGACCCATGCCATGATGTTCACCGGCGTGGACGTGGTCGACGGGAAACCCCGGCGCTGGCGGGTGGAAAACAGTTGGAACGACAAGGTCGGCGACAAAGGGTTTTGCTTGATGAACGATTCCTGGTTCGCCGAATACATGTTTGAGATAGCGGTGCCGAAAGAATACCTGCCCGCCGATCTACAAGCCGCGTTGGATCTCGAGCCCATCATCCTCCCGCCCTGGGACCCCATGGGGTCGTTGGCCGGGTCTTAGCTAGGGGAAGCGCCCCGGTGTTCTTTCCTGTTTGAATGGGGAAGCTCGCGGGGACCGCCGTTCCTCGGGTTCGCCCCAGACCGTCATAGGGGCGCACGGCCGTGCGCCCTACTATTGCAACTGGCATTCCCTAATCTTTGCACCGCCTTTCGCCCGTTAGATATTGTTTTGAGGAGCAAAAGTCCAACCACATGATTAATCAACGGTTGGAGGCC
The DNA here is from genome assembly GCA_034428715.1 of Dehalococcoidia bacterium. Classification (GTDB taxonomy): domain Bacteria; phylum Chloroflexota; class Dehalococcoidia; order Lucifugimonadales; family UBA3495; genus Io17-Chloro-G2. Next base: position 27,995 of record DAOUHE010000035.1, read on the forward strand.
GGCTATGGCTGAGCGCACCTTACTTCGCATCGGGGCAGTCTCAATATTCCTTGGTGTCATCATGTTTACTGTCCCCAATGCTTTCCACGGGGGTCATCAGCCCCATGACCTGGTAGTTACCCTCCCTCAGTATGCCACCAACGCTAATTGGATAGTGGTCCATCTGAGCCAATTTTTTGGACTGCTCTTGGTAGTCGGCGGTCTGGTGGGCCTCTATCGTTCCACCATCGGGCACGGCGTGGTGTTGGCGCAGCTGGGGCTTGTAACGGTAGTGGTCGGCATCAGCGTTTACGCTGTCAACCAGGCGGTAGATGGGGTAGCCATAAAATTTGTCGCTGAAGAGTGGGTGAACGCCCCCGCTGCAGAGAAGGACGTAGCCTTCCGTGTCGCCCAGGCGGTGCGGCACATCGAGATCGGTCTGACAAGCCTGACGGTACTCATCCTGGGGGTGGCCTTCATACTCTACGGGGTGGCAATCGAATTGAGCAGGGTCTACCCCAGGTGGCTGGGATGGCTGACGGTGGTTGTTGGGGGCCTGTGGGGCGTGGTCGGAATATTTTTCGCATACAGGGGATTCTCCCCGCTGGCTATAACAATTAGCCTGGCATCGGTCATTATTTTTCTGATTTGGGCATTGGCCGTGGCAGTGCTGATGTGGCGTAGAGCTAGCGCTTAGGGATCGTCCCATGCCCCTACCGTTGCAAGCCGCGCTTCTAAATCTTGCCGAGTCGTTCTAGACGCCCAGCAGTTTCATCTGGTGAGCGCTCTCGAATGATCGAAAGGGCCCTCGGGAACATAGACGGCCCATCCAGACCGGTGATATAGTGGCTGGAATCCGTCGTTTGCCCCTCCAAATATTCTTCAAAGACGAAATCTAAACTGATTCCGGGAACCAGATATGTCCTCCAATCCGGCCTCATCGATGCCCACCGCTTATAATCCCGCCGACGTAGAGCAGCGGGTGTACGAATCCTGGTTATCCAACGGCAACTTCACGCCGGTCATTAAAGAGGGCCAAGAACCATTCACCATCATAATGCCGCCTCCCAACGTAACCGGAGAGCTCCACCTGGGCCATGCCCTGGAAAAGGCCATAGAGGACGCCCTGGTGCGCTGGCGGCGCATGACCGGCGTACCGACCCTGTGGTTGCCGGGCACCGACCACGCGGGCATCGCCACCCAGTGGGTCGTTGAGCAGCAACTCGCCGCCCAGGGCTCAAGCCGCCAGGAAGTTGGGCGGGAAAGATTCGTCGAGTTGGTGTGGGAGCACGTGGCCAAATGCGGCGGGTTGATCCATGAGCAGTCCCGCCGCCTGGGAATTTCCGCCGATTGGGACCGGCATAGATTCACCCTGGATGAAGGTCCCAGCCGCGCCGTGCGCACCACTTTCGTCAACCTGTTCAACAAGGGCTTGATATATCGCCACGAGCGAATCATCAACTGGTGCCCCCGCTGCTCCACAGCTCTATCGGATCTGGAAGTGGAGCACGAGGAACTCGACGGTAAACTTTACCACATCCGTTATCCCGTTATTGGGGAGTCAGGCGACGAGGAAACCGGCGCCTTTATAACCGTGGCCACCACCCGCCCCGAAACCATGTTGGGTGATACCGGGGTGGCGGTCCACCCTGAGGATCCAAGGTATCTCCAGTATCAAGGCCAATTGGTGAGCCTGCCAATCATAGGCCGGAGCATCCCCATCGTCGGCGACGACGCCATCAGTGTTGAGTTCGGCACCGGCGCGTTGAAGGTGACACCAGGTCACGACCCCGTGGACTTTGAGATCGGCCAGCGCCACGGCATGGAGATCATCACGGTCATCGGGCTGGACGGCAACATGACCGATGCCGCTGGAAAATACGCCGGCGTAGAACGCTTCCAGACCCGGCAGGACGTGGTGGCCGAACTGGATTCCCTGGGCCTTTTGGAGAAGGTAGAAGACTACAGGCACTCGGTGGGCCACTGCCAGCGATGCAACACCGTCGTGGAGCCCCTGGTCAGTCTTCAATGGTTCGTAAACCTGGGCAGCCACGACCAGCCGGATACCATCGCCGGACGCGCCCACGCCGCGGTGGCCCAGGGTGAGATCAAGATAGTGCCCGAGCGCTTCACTCGGGTCTACCTGAACTGGCTGGAAAACATCCGCGATTGGTGCATCAGCCGGCAGCTATGGTGGGGCCACCGGATTCCCGTTTGGTATTGCCGCGACTGCGGCCATCAGACGGCGTCGGTGGAAGACGCCACCGCCTGCGGCTCCTGCGGCGGCGGCAACCTGACCCAGGATCCCGACGTGCTGGACACCTGGTTCAGTTCCGGCCTCTGGCCCCATACCACATTGGGCTGGCCGCAGCAGACCGAGGACCTCGACTACTTCTACCCCACCTCGGTGCTGGAGACCGGCTACGACATCCTATTCTTCTGGGTGGCCCGCATGATAATGATGGGCCTGGAAAACACCGGTCACGTCCCATTCCGCACGGTGTTTCTCCACGGTCTGGTCCGGGATGCCTCTGGCGCCAAGATGAGCAAGACCAGGGGCAACACCGTAGACCCTCTTGAATTGATCGACCGCTACGGCACCGACGCTTTGCGCTTTTCTTTGACCACGGGCACCGCGCCGGGCAATGACCTGCGCTTTACCGAGGGCCGGGTGGAAGCAGCCCGTAATTTCGCCAACAAGGTCTGGAACGCCTCTCGCTTTGTCCTAACCAGCCTAGACGGGAAATCGGGACTAGAAGATTGGCATGCCCTGGCCAAACTCGAGCACCGGGAAGACCGCTGGATCGTCAGCCGCCTCAACCAGATGCTATTGGAATTGAACCAAGCCCTGGAGACCTTTGAGCTGGGAGAGGCCCAGCAGAAGTTATACGACTTCATCTGGAACGATTTCTGCGACTGGTACATAGAGATGGCCAAGATCAGGATTCGGTCTAGTGACGCGGTATCCCCGCTGCCAACTTTGGCCCATGTTCTGGAACGGACGCTACGGGCCCTGCACCCGTTCATGCCCTTTATCACCGAGGAAATCTGGCAGATTCTGGTGTCTGGCTTGCCCGAAGAAGCCGGTCTGCCCCGGTCCATCATGATCGCGCCCTACCCTCAGGGCCACAAAGCCCGCATCGACGAAAAAGCCGAGGAGCAGATATCGATCGTCATGCAGACTATCCGAGCCGTGCGCAACGCGCGGGCGCAGCTACGCATTCCGGCCAATCAACATCTAGAGGCCCTGGTGGAAACCGACGGCTTCCAGTCAGCCTTGGAAGAGGAAGCCCCGATGATTCAGGCCCTCTCACGGGTGGACCCGTTGCGCATCATTCCCCAGGGGGGCATTAAGGGCGACGGCCGCCGGGGTGTGACCCTGGTGGCCAACCCGGTCGTGGTGCATCTGCCTTTGGAAGGCGTGGTCGACCTGGGAGCGGAACAGCAACGCTTGCAAACCGAGCTGGACGATTGCGTCAAGAACATGGAGCGGGTGGAGAAGTTAGTTTCCAACCCCAGCTTCCGCGAAAAGGCCAAGCCGGAAGTGGTTCAGAAAGAGCAAGAGCGGTTGGAAGAGCTCCAAGAGCGCCGGCAGCACCTGAATGAGATACTGGAGCAGCTGGCGGGTTAGAGTTCGCCGGACTGTCTGGTGCGATTCGGATAAACACCGTAAAACCTTCTCAACACCAAAAAAGGCTGGTCATGGCCAAAAGTGCAGATGCATTGATTGAACCTGGCCTTTTGATATGGGCCAGGAAAGACTCGGGATTCGAGGTTGACGAGGCTGCAAGGAAAATCGCGGCCACGCCCGAGCGCCTGACAAGTTGGGAACAAGGTGAAAGCAAACCGACCTTCAACCAGCTTCGAAAATTAGCTGCTGCATACAAACGTCCTGTGGCACTTTTTTATCTTGCCGTCCCCCCAGAAGATACGCCGGTAATACGCGATTTGAGGCGTCTTCCCGATACAACATTTGGATCGGATTCTCCGCAGTTAAGATTTGAGAAGCGCCAAGCCCATTTTCGTAGAGACATCGCCCTCGAACTCTTCCCTCTTGTTGAACACGAACCTCCTGAGTTCCCTATCATGGCTTCCCTTTCAGACGATCCAGAGGTAGTCGGAGTGCTGATTCGTGACACTTTAGGGGTCACGTATGCCAGTCAAGTGCGTCGTAGCAGACAACGCACCTCATTTAACTACTGGCGGGAGGCCGTCGAAGAGATTGGGGTGTTGGTCTTTCAGATGTGGCTTGTTGATAACAAAGAAGCCCGAGGATTTTCCTACAGTGGCTCTCAATACCCTGTGATAGCCCTCAATAGCAAGGATTCTCTTGCCGGGAGAACATTCACACTGCTCCACGAACTGACGCATTTGACGTTACGGGAAGGAGGGCTCTGCGACTTATCAGAGGAGTCACAGAATCAAACTCTTGAAAGTCAAATAGAAATATTTTGCAACGCGGTCGCAGGGGCGGCCCTGGTACCCAGAGAAAACTTGCTACTCGAATCATCTGTATTCTCGAATCGCAGCCTTGAATGGGAAGAAGATGACATTGTTGACCTTGCGGCCAAATTCGGCGTCAGTAGGGAAACGCTCTTAAGGCGATTGATGATTTGCGGTAAGACCACCTCTGATTTCTACGGGACGAAAAGGATCGAGTATCTCGCGGAGACTGCGCCCGTCCGGAGATACCCCGTACCCTATCGATATCGTGTGATTAACAGGTCTGGCCGGCCGTTCACCAAACTCGTCCTAGAAAACTATCTTAGAGATAATATCACCGGCAGTGACGTGGCCGAATATTTGGAAGTTCAGCTCAAACATCTCCCAGACATCGAACGGGAAGTAATGGGTTCCGCGACAAGCGTTGCGTGACCGCATTGGTAAGTTACAGTATCGACACAAGTTCGATCATTCATGCGAGGCGAAGGGTGTACCTGAGGTGGACCCGGAAATTCGGACAGGTGGCTAAGTGAGAGTCCTGCTCATAAAATAAGCGCAGCTGTGGCTGTGAAGGAGGAGTGGGACATGTCAAAAGAACGGAGGAAGCACAGCCCGTCATTCAAGGCCAAGGTGGCCGTGGATGCGGTGAAGGGAGAACTGACGGTGGCCCAACT
>DAOUHE010000036.1:0-12239 GCA_034428715.1 Dehalococcoidia bacterium
GTCAGGGAGCGTCAAGGGCCAAAAGTCTCGTTCAAACGGCCCAATTCCCCCCAACAGGACCAATGATTCACAGACCTGAACCCTAGGTTCTGGACTTATACCCCTTTCTTCAGCAGCCTGCTAGATCAAACCACCTGGCCGTCGGCATTGAGGATGACCAGAGGCAGGCCCAACTCTCGAAGGCCAGGCTCCACTTTTTGGCGGTCTCCCACCACTAGGATCTGTAGCCTTTCGACGTCGATCCGCTGGGCGCTGATGCGGTGTATGTCGGATAGGGTGACACCTTCCAACTTGGGTGGCATGGTCTGGAAATAATCGTTGGGCAGGTCAAACAATACCATCTGAAGCAAATGGTTCAGCACCAGGCCGGGCCTTTCGAAGCTGGCGGGGTACCCCAGTAGAAGTCCTGCTTTAGATGCGCCGAGCTCGTCCTGGGTTATGGGCCGGGACCCACGGAGGCCGTCGAACTCTTTGAGGGTTTCCTCGACCGATTCTTTGGTGACTTCTGTCTGAACACTGCCTCCAGCCATCAGCAGCGATGGGCCGCGGTACCAGTGGATAGACGAGTTATAGCCGTAGCTATACCCTTTATCCTGCCGTAGGTTTTGGTTCAACCGGGCGGAGAATTGGCCTCCGAACGAGTAATTAAGCAGCGTGAATCCGAAGTAATCGGCGTCGCCTCGAGGAATTGTGGGATGCACCGCCCGAATCACTGATTGGGCTGACCCTGGGCGGTCAACCAGGAAAATCGTCGACGGGCCGGGGGTAAACGCACGCCCGTTGGCGGCCACCGGTTGAGGCTCGGTTTGAGATGTCCAGTCCCCCAAGATAGATTCCGCCTGGCTCACCACTTCGACGGCGGAGACATCTCCCACGACGATCAAGGTGGCCTCCTGAGGCAGGTATTCGCGCCGGAATTGGCGCTGCACGTCGTTTCTGGTAAAGGCGCTTACCGCCTCTTCCGTGCCCGCCATCGGATGTCCATAGGCTGAATCCCGGCCAAATGCCAGTCCGGCCATGATGTTATCGGCCACCACCGTTGGCTCGTCCTTCCCCCGTCTCAGGTCGGTTAGGTATTCCCGCTTTACCCTTTGCAACTCTTGCTCGGGGAAGGTGGAGTGTTTCAGCACGTCGCCCATTAGGCTAAGGGCCGTGGTCCAATGCTTGGTCATGGTCTCGGTGGAAAGGGAGACGAACTCCCGCCGGGCGTCGATGGACAGGCGCGCGCCGATGAACTCAAAGTCTGAGGCCAGTTGCTGACTGGACCGCGATTCGGTACCCTCCTGAAGCATTTGGGCGGTGAATGTGGCCAAGCCGGGTTGGTCCGTCGGGTCGTTGGTGCCGCCGCCTTTGATGAACAGGCCCACAGAGACCACGGGGATCTCCCGCTTCTCAACGATCACGATCTTCAGACCGTTGTTCAAATGGCGGTGAATCGGCGTCGGAGGGGTAAAGCCGGGTTGGGGAGCGGCAGCGGGCATTACCGTCCGGTCTATGGAAACGGCCGCCGGTTTGAATTGGTTTTCCGGGTACACCCGCAACCTCACCTGGCGGTGGTCCAGAATGGATTGGGCTACCCTCTGAACGTCTTCGGGCCTGACGGCCAGGTAGCGGTCAAGGCTGGAATTGATGAGCCCGGGATCGTTGGAGAGGACGCTGTAATGGTTTAGCTGGTCTGCCCGGCCGCCAAACCCGCCGATGCGGGTCAATTGGCGGTAGTGGCTGGCTTCCACCCGGTTCTTTACCCGGTCCATCTCCTCCTGAGATGGCGGCGCGTGGCGGACCTTTTCCAATTCGGCGTCGGTGGCGGCCTCAACTTCGGCCAGCGAGTGACCTTCGGTCGCGGTGACCACCACCATGAATTGGCCGGCAATCTCCGACGGGTAGTAGCGGATACCGGCGCTCTGGGCTATTTGCTTCTCATAGACCAAGGAACGGTGGAGGCGGGAACTGATGCCGTCGGATAAAACCGCCTGCAAAACGTCCAGCGGGGCATCATCTGGGTCCAGGTCTGGAGGCGTCGGCCAAGCGATGTAAAGCCGGGGCAGGGAGACTTTATCGCGCATCTCCAATTCCACCCGACCGGCCAATGGCGAGTCGTGGCGGCCCTTCCTAGGCAATGGCGGCCCCGGAGGCAGATCTCCAAAATAACGTTCCACCATCGCCATGGTTTGGTCACGGTCGAAATCACCGGCGATGGCCAGACTGCCGTTTGAAGGAGAGTAGAAGCGCCTAAAAAAATCTTTGACGTCGTCCAGACTGGCGGCGTCGAGATCCTCCTGGGAACCTATCGTCATCCAGTTGTAGGGATGAGGAGCCGGGAAAAGGGCTTCTTGGATGTTCCACGAGGCCATTCCATAGGGACGGTTCTCATAGGACTGGCGGCGCTCGTTTTTGACCACGTCCCGTTGAACGTCGAACCGCTGCTGGTCCAGGGCGTCCACCAAGAACCCCATGCGGTCGGCCTCGAGCCATAGGGCAAGCTCCAAATAGTTGGATGGCACGTCTTCCCAATAGTTGGTGCGGTCCTGGGTAGTGGAACCGTTAAGGTTCGCCCCTACTTTTTGCAGCGGCTCAAAGTGGCTGCTGTTGTGGTGTTTAGATCCTTCGAACATAACATGCTCAAAAAGATGAGCAAAGCCGGTGCGGCCCGCCTCCTCATCCTTCGACCCGACGTGGTACCACACATTCACGGCCACCAGTGGTATGGTGTGGTCTTGGTGGAGGATGACGTCCAACCCATTGGACAGAGTGAGTTTTTCGAAGGCGATGGAAACCATGTTCAGTATTCCTCTTCCGCCAATAGCTTGAGCGTTTGGGCGGATTTCGCGATTATGCCGACGCGGTGGCTGACTCCCGTATTACACGGGTATGCCGCAAGCTGCATTCGGTTTTATGGGCCGGTTTGACTAGCCGGGCTTGACGGCTATGTAGTGATGGTCCGGTAGCGACGGGCGGCCAGATTCGGAAGATTTACCATCTTCCGCAAGCGCCCTTCAGCAATCCGCGTGACCGTAACTTTCGGGCAGTGGATTACCACGTAGAAGGCGGGGACCGGTTTTCGGCCCCAGCCTCGCCAGGTACGCGGTTGGCGGCAAGCTAAACGTCCGTCGCGCGGTCGGGCATCTTCCGGTTTTGGTTGGCGGCGATCTCTTCGGCATCCCAAAGTTTGGAGAACTTGAAGGCCCGTGGGCAGTGTCCGTAGGATTCTTCTACCTCTATCAGTATTCCTTGAAGATGGTGGGACCGGTCGTCGGGATCATGGAGGGCGACCTGAATGTGGCGCCGGTCCATTTCCTCTTTGTCCACTATGGTGGCCTTGCCGTTGACCCTGACTGTTTCATTGATGCCGGGGATCATGAAGAGAAGACCCACGGAGGGATTGGCCTCCAGATTTTGGTAGGACTGAAACAGCTTGTTGCCGGCCACGTCGGGAAAAAGCAGGTGGTGCTCGTCAACTATGGAGACGAACCCCGGTTTGCCGCCCTTGGGAGAGGCGTCGCAATTCCCTTCCCCGTCGGCGCTGGCCAGGACGGCGAAGGGGGAAAGCTTGATGAATTCTTGGACGTAGGGTGTCAGGCGAGGTTTGACCTTTTTGGCCGTGGTCTCTTTGGGGTCGCCGAATGTCTCGTTAAAACTGCTTCGAGCCGCTGTTTTGCTGGTGGCCATCGTCACTCTCCATCTGCCAACAAATCTAACTGGATGGCGTCCATTCTAACCGGGCCTCCCGCATTGGGCAAGCCAATGGACAGTAGCGCCAAGGCAAAACCAGGCGTGGGATATCTCGCTATTTTGGCCATTTCAGATGACGCTGAACCGTTACGCCAATCCCTCCATCACCTGAATCAACCGTTGGCAATCGGGCAAGGAGCGGATGCCGATGCGGATGTATTCCGGAAGGCCGAAGGACGTGCAATCGCGCACGAACATACCTTTGCGGGCCAGTTTGTCGCGATATGAGGGGGCGTCTCCAACTTCCGCCAAGAGGAAGTTGGCGGCGGAAGGCGGAACGGGGAACTCCAGGACGTTCAGGCGCTGGATCAGGAATTCCTTGGAGCGGGCCACTTCTGAACGGGACCTGGCTAGGTAACCGGAATCCGCCAGAGCGGCCAACGCCCCCGCTTGGGCCAGGCTGCTGACGCTCCAATCGGGCTGGTAAGCGGCCAGCCGGGCGATCACCGGCTCGGTAGCCAGGCAATACCCAATCCTCAGGCCGGTCAGGGCGTAGTCCTTGGTCATGGACCGCAGGATGACCACGTTGTCCAGGTTCAACATCGCCAGGCTTTCCCAGGGGTTTTCCACGAAGGAAAGGTAGGCTTCGTCCAACACCAATAAGGCCCCGGCCCTATCGGCGGCGGCGGCCAAGATCTCGATGTCTGATCTATCCAGGTAGGAGCCGGTGGGATTATTGGGATTGCATAGAAAAACCAACCGGTGCATTTGGGACTCTATGAGCCGGGCGGCCAGGACCAGGTCCCAGGCAAAATCTGGGGGCGGCCCCGCGTCAAGTGTGGAAACGGCAGCCCCCTGCAACGAGCAGGCGCCCAGATACTCACCATACGTGGGGGTAAGGATAAGAGCGCAACTACGGTTTTCCCCTGCGTTTACTCCAGGTGACGTTGGAAGATAGGCCCGGGCCAAAAGGTGAATGATCTCGGTGGAACCGTTGCCCACCAGGATCTGTTCGAGATTTACTGTTGGTGCTGAGCCGGACCGGATCGAGTCAGATGGGATAGATAGGTGGCCGGCCAAAGCCTCTTTGAGTTCCAGGCAGTGGGGGTCGGGGTAGGCCGCGAGCTCCACCCGCTCCATGGCTTGCCAAACGCCGCGAGGCGGTCCAATGGGGCTGATGCTGGCGCTAAAGTCCAACACATCCTCCGGACGAAGGCCCAGGTCCCGCAGGTCGGCGGGTTTTATACCGCCGTGGACGGGCCGGTCCGGTTGCGCGTTCTCTTGGTTGGTCATGTGGATAGGGTCATTTCTCCGATTCATGCCCAGTAACGTTAGGGAATCCCCCTCCCACGAAAAATGGATGGGATTGCTGGCGCGTCTGGCTGGCGGGTTGGCGCCGATGCCGGATTTGAGGACCGGGGTGAATTAGCGCTGATAGAAGTTGACCCGCGAGCCAATGCCGGATTATCTTCCGGCCAGACCGGGCCGTCAAGCATACAGCGGCGTCGACCCTTAAGGATGAGTACAAAAAACCGGGCCTCGGTAAAACGAGGCCCGGTTCCAAGTTCCGTTTGTGGTGGGGTTTAATGGCCGCCGCAACCGCAGCCGCCGCCGCCGCATCCACAACCGCCGCTGCCACAACCGCACCCACCGGCGCTGGCGTACATGGGGTTGTTGATCACGAACCCTACCTGGCCACCCAGGTTCTCGACATAATCTATGGTGGCCTCTTCAAGGAATGGGGCGCTGTCCGAATCCATGAGGAAGCTGACGCCGTCGACGCTGAGGACCGTGTCGTCGGCCTGGGTCTCTTTCTCCATGGTCAGCATGTATTGCACGCCGCCACTTTCGGCTGGCATGGCAATGACTCGCAGTGACCCCTGATCACCTTGTTCTTCCATGACTTCCTTGAGTTTTTCGACCGCCAGTGTGGTTACTTCCATTAGGTTTAACGCTCCTTGATAGTTGGCCAAGCAGCGATGGTGGCTCAACTGAAATCTAGTAGTAAAAGTAACATAGATTCCCGAATAAAGTCAACGGCGGCGGTGGAGCTACCGGAGCTTTTCAAGCGCATCACGGTAGGGAATCTCTATTTCATTCTGGGCTAGTGTCACCCTTCGATTGACACCCCGGAAATCCAGTCTCTAACCTCGTTGATAAGCAATCGGGATCCGGTTAGCCCAGTGGCCCGGCGAACTGGGAGATATGGAAAGGGACGGACCCTGACAGAGGTCCGCCCCTTTTGTTTGCGGTCCGGGTAAATCCTGGGATTCCAAGGCGATCGATACAAGACCTAAGGCCAGATGTTCAATCGGGACAGGGGTGAGAAGTTGATTCAACCACAGCACGACCAATGGCAGCGGGAACGCCTGTTGGAAGCGCTGGATGCATACAGCCGGGGAATGAGCGACGCGCCGCTGCTACGCAAATGGAACGGGGCGCCGGGGGATGGCCCCGGCCCAGACCCGGGTAAGCAACAGGACCAACCGATGACCTTTGTGATCTCCACCGATGAAGTGGACCGTCATGGTGACGTCATCGTGGCCAGTGGCTGGAACCTGGACTCATATCGAAAGAACCCGGTTTTCCTTTGGGCTCACGACTATGCCAGGCCGGTAATCGGCAAGGCAGTGGATATTTGGGGCGAGCCCCACCGGTTGATGGCCAAGATCCAGTTTGCCCCGACGGAATTTGCCCAGGAGGTGGCTGCCTTATACGAGACCGGTTACCAAAGAGGCGTATCGGTGGGGTTCAAACCGCTGAAATACGAAGAGCGCCGCCACGAAAAGACCGGCGAGTTTTTGGGGATCCGGTTTTTGGAACAGGAATTGCTGGAAACCAGCGCGGTACCCGTGCCCGCCAACCGCAACGCGTTGCGCCGCGCCCTGGAACAAGCTCCCCCGCTGCCCCGGCTGAAAGAGTACCTGGCGGGCATTGAAACCGAATTCGGGCCTTGGACCAGACCGTTGGGCGGACCATCGGCCCAGGCCAACTCGAGCCCCGCATCTCAAGGGCGTTTCGACCGGCAAATGGCCCAACGGGCAGGCGGAAAGATCGCCCTGGAAGCTGTTTGGCCCCGCGTCATCGCCCAGGTGGATGATCTGGGGAAGCTGGTGGAAGAGTTGGCTGAGATGTTGGACGCAGCGGGATTTGAGCCGCATCGGGATATTGATTCCAGTGAATTCAGTTCCGCAGGCGGATCTAGCACTCGAGATGTGGACCAGGTGCTAGCGGCGCTTAAGGAGGCCATGGGGCCGCCTGGGACGAGTGGTGGTGGGCCGGCGGTCCTTCTTCGACGATAGTTGCACCCCACTACTCGGCGCAAACAAGTATTGGCGGTGGCCCAAAGAAATCAACGATCTAGCGGTAACGATCTAGCGGTGAGATTCGGACAACGAAGATTGGAGGCAAGGATGTCAATAGGAACTCAAGACCTGGAATTGATCAAACAAGAGGTGGCGGGGATACGAGAATTCTATGAATCCCGCATGAATGCCGAGATACCTCCACTGAAGGAAGAGATAGGACGCATCGAAGCCCAGCTGAACCGGGTGCGCGACATGTGGCGGGAAGGGGAAAAGCGGGCGATCCTATCCACCTACCGTGGCTCGGGCCGGCTGCGGGTGCCCCATGGCAAATATAACGGGTTGGACCACCTGGATCTGGCCTGCATTCGGTCGCTGCTTTCGGCCCAGCTAAGGGAGCCTTCGGGATTGAACCCCCATATGCTGTCGGAATGGCAGGACAATATCAAAGCGGCCATGGATTCCACCACCGCCGGTTCCGGCGACGAACTGGTGGACACCCAGGAAGCCCGGGCTATGTGGGAAGACGTCAACGTGGAAACGGCCATAGCGCCCCTGTTTCCCACGGTCCAGATGCCCAGCAATCCCTTCCAGATTCCGCTGCAATTGGGTGATGTGAACTGGTACCCCGGCGTGGAAAACGTGGCCAATAAATCCACCAGCCTGACCACCGCCCGCCAGACCCTTACGGCCAATGAGTTGGTGGCCGAGGTGCCCTGGTCCTACGATCTGGATGAAGACGCCGTCATCGCCATGATGGAGGAGCTGCGGCGGCACCTGATGCGCAACGCCCGGGAAGTGATCGACGATGTCCTCCTCAACGGCGACACCAATACGACAAATAACATAAACGCCGACGGCGCTACCATCTCCGTCACCGACGCCGGCAAGGCCCAGTGGCTTTTGGGTTTTGATGGGTTGATCAAGCTTCCCATGTCCGATAACACCAGCCAGTCAAACAACCATGCCGGGGCTGTGTCCGACGACATGTTCAACGAAATACGGGCCAAGCTGGGTAAATACGGCGTCCGGCCGTCGGAAATGGCCTACGTCACCGACATCAATACCTTCATCCGGTCCTTGAGCATCGGCAACTTCCGCACCCTGGACAAGTTCGGTCCCCAAGCCACGGTGCTGACAGGGCAGCTGGGAGCGGTGGAAGGTGTGCCGGTGATCGTTTCCGAGCAGATGGCCCTGGCCGATACCGATGGAAAGGTGACCGACGGCGGCAACGGCACCGACACGGGACGCCTGTTGATCTTTAACCGCAGCCAATGGCGGCTTGGCTTCCGAAGAGAACTGGCCATTGAGACGGTGCGGGACGTGCAAAAGAGGCAAAACATCATGGTCATCAGCTTCCGCTTGGCATTCCAGGAGCGCAGCGGGACCAGGTCTACCGCTACCCATAGCGCCTTGCAGTACAACATCACCGGAATCTAAGGCGGGATTTTAAGGCGGGATTTTAAGGCCGGAAATTAAGGCCGGAAATCAATAGGAGGAAACATGACCACCATAAGCCGAGTAGACCCCACTACCGAAGCGGTCAAAAACATGATATCGCCGGACCAGAGCGGCGTTGCCTACGTAGCAAAACGTTATCTGGTTGAGGACCTGGCTTCAGGCAACGCCAACGCTTTCGCCTTTGCCGTTCAAAATCCGGAGGGAGTCGATTGCGTGGTAACCAACGTCATCGTGGACATCACCACGGCCGTAGGGACGGCCAGCTCGGTGCTGGACGTGGACGTGGTGGGAAATGCTACTGCCACGGGAGACGACATCATCGACGGCCTGGACCTTAATGCCGCCGCGATGGGGGACCGGCACGCCAATGCCGGGTCCAACGGCGGCGCGCCAGTCAAATGGGATAAAAATGGCGGGACCAACGACTACGTCACGGGCAAGATCTTGGTCCAAAACGCCGCCAGCCTGGTGGGCAAGGTCATCATCGAATACGTTCCATTATCTTGACCAATGGGCGCCGGCCGATGTTCTGGTGCTGCCGAGGTCTCGGGCATCAGGTTGTTTCTAACACTTTTCTGGCAAGGAAAAGCCCATGGGGATCCAGCGCGGGAAATAACTCCAGGCCGTACGGTTGGTTGTCTTTATGGGGGTGGAAATCCCCCCAACCCCCCTTTGCGGGGAGCTCGGATGGAATTCTACCTGTTGGTGGAGGCCACGGGGTTCGGCTGCTCCGTTTATAAGGAAGCCTGGAAACGGAGTGCGGCACAGAACATCCCATCGAACTGGACGAGGGATCTTAGTCACAATTAAAGGGAAGTGACCATGTCTTATACCGAAGGTGCACATAACTCTCCGGCAGATACCAGAGACCGGCTGATTCGCATTGGCTCCAAGTACCAGGCGTCGGCGCCATCAGTGGCCGACGGTGATAACGCGTACCTGCTGCTGGATGCGGCGGGACGCCCGCTGGTTGCTGGGGCCGCCGCCCATGATGCTTCCGCGGTGGGGAATCCGGTGCGGGTGGCTGGGGTATACCGCACCTCCATTCCGGCGGTGACGGCGGGAGACATCGCCGATCTGCTCGTTGACGCCGCTGGCAGGTTGAAGCTGGCCTTTACTCCCGACACTTTCAAAGTTATCGACGCGGTGGCCATTACCGCCGGTACCCCGGCTACCGTTTGGACTCCCGCCTCGGGGAAGACGGTGCGCCTGCTGGGTTGGTATCTCTCCACCAACGCCGTGGCCGCCATGGAATTTCAGGACAGCGCCGCCGCCGGCACGGTTATAGCCCAGACCCCGCTAATGCCCAACACTTGGGTGCACAACGCACCATCTATCGGAGCGGGGCTGGCCCTGGCGGCGGCCGATAACACCCTGGAGCTCGATGTTACCGCCAACAGCACGATATCCGGGATGGTATTTGAAGTAGAGGAGTAAACCATGAACGACACGCATAAAGAGCCCAACCAGAAGGCCCTTCCGGGACCAACGCGGCGGGGACCATCAAGGCCGGGAGCGTCAAAGGATTCCGGGCGGCAGGCCATCGAGTCCCAGAGCGGGGACCTCACATCACCGCTCCCATATGAAGATGCCGTACCGCAGGGCCTAATCAGCGGTCTGGACCAAAGAAAAGCAAACGGGCAAATCTTCGCCATCGGCGACATATTGGTGGACGTGGACGCCGGTCCCGGCGGTACGGGGTTGGTGGTCTGGATCGTGGGAGGTTAACCATGGCTGTTTCGGGGACCATAACCGTGGCAGCGGCTGGCACCAGGGTTCAGGCGGCTCACAAAGGCAACGTTAGAAGCCTGGTTTTCAAAGCCCGTCAGGCCAATGCCGGAGACGTCTCCATCGGAGGATCCGACGTTTCGTCCTCCGATGGGTTCACCTTGGCTCCGGGCGAGTCGGTGGGGTTGAATTTCCGTTTTGCCATATCCACCGCCCAGATCTGGGCCGATTCCTTGAACAATGACGACAAAATCGATTTCCTAGGATTGGAGTAATGACCCAAGTCAGTATCGATCATCAAGTGAATCCCCGCTTCGTGCCCGACGACGTGCCACTGTGGCTGGGCAACGCGAGGGACTCTGCCATCATCTACGATGCCACGGCCGACGAGCTCACGCTTCAAACGAGTAATGCGTCGGCGGTGCTCACGGACCGGATTCGAGTGGAGGCGGGCACCAGCACTCCCTTCGTTGAGCTGGCGGCGGGAAGGTTTCGCCTGCTGGATGCCGCCGCCGACCCCGCCGCCGCGGGGGAGATCACGCGCAACGGGGCCGATCTAAAGGTTTACAGCGGTGGGACGGTGCTCAGCTTATCCAACATGGGCACCTTGTCCAATTTGGTTGAAGATACTACGCCCCAACTGGGAGGAGACCTGGCTTCCAACGGCAACGGCATCATCATGGCTGACAACGACAAGTTGCTGTTGGGCGATGTCACTGCGGAGTCCAGCCTTTATTTTGATGGCGTTGATACGATTCTCAACCTAAGGGAGGGCGGTTCGGGAGACTTGATGATCGCGCTGGCAGGGAGCTTCCCCAGTCCCGACCCAGCCTCAGTGCATATTTGGAGTGGCTCTGCCGGCGCGATAACGGCCCATGCGCAAAGCCGGCTGGTAGTGGAAAACAGCGGGGCGGTCGCGTTGAGCCTTCTGGCGCCGAACGCGAATAATAAGTTCATCAACTTCGGCGAACCGGCGAATGATAGCCAAGGCCGAATAATCTACTATGGGTCTGCTTCCTCACCGGCAAATACTTTTGGCATAAGCATAGCCAACGCCGAACGGCTTCGTTACTCCGCCGCTTCGTTCGCGTTTCAAGAAGCCACAAACATCAGCACCACGGTTGGGGACCTGACCCTGAATCCCACGGGAGACGTGGACCTAAACAGCAATAATCTGCTGAACGTCGGCGCGGCAGGGAACGACCTGGGGGCAAACTCCTGGGCGATGGCGTCGGCCAACTCCGGCGGCGGCAACACAATCTCCGTCGACAATACATCCGACACCGCAAACAGCACGGCGCGTTTGACACTCCAAGTTGGCGGAAGTTCCGCGGGCGACCCTTTCATCTCAATGAACGAATCGGGCGGCCATGGGCTTTCGATAGGGCTGGATACCAGCGCCAGCCGTTTCGCCATGTCGGCCAGCGGGGCGCTCGGCACCAACGACATCATGCGCATAACCGATGCCACTCCGCCGGTCATCACCTACAACACCACCAACCCCACGGGCACCTTCGACTACGTTTGCGAAGGCTGTGGGGAACACCGCGGCGCCGATTTTGAATGTTGCGGCCGAGTCACTTGGCACGATGACCAACTGGCGGTGTATCAGTTTATGAATGGGACGCCGGGCTCCTACGATCACATGGTAAAGCTGGGAATCATGGAATACGACTCGGATCATGACCCGTCCACCCCGGCCGTTCCCTGGCGAGGATGGAACCCCTGGCAATCCCAGATCTACACGTGGTCGATGATTGGCCAGGAGCGGATGCGGTCTGAGTTTTATAACCACCGGGCGGAGCTGGTGTTGGATTGGCATGAGCACCGCTTGGATGAACAGGAGTTGTTCACGGAAACGGTCTTGGCTGATCAACAAGAACTTTTACTGAAACTAGAACAAGAAATGGCGGTCGCCAGGGCCGAATTGGCGGCTATAAAGGGGTAAGCCGGGATTCCCCAGATCAAACCAACTTTCCTGGATATAGCTCCTTCTGGGATACCGTCAAATATAATCCCGCATTCCAAGGGCATCAAATGCGGCCTGATTCGCTCAAATTCCCCGTTTTCATA